>SKYD01000064.1 GCA_007128075.1 Thiorhodovibrio sp. | reverse complement strand
TGGGCAAGGATCGACTCGACCGTGAGTTGGGCATGGTTCAGACAGCCCAGCCGTCCACCGACCACCAAGACCACCGGCAGTTGCAAATGCTTGGCAAGATCGCTGACCTCCAGATTGGCTGCCAGCGGCACCCGCCAGCCGCCCACGCCCTCGACCAACACCCAATCGGCTTGCTCATGTAGCCGCTGATACGCCTGAACAATCGGTGCCAATTCAATATAGACTCCAGCCAGCGCGGCAGCCAGATGCGGGGCAATCGGCGGGACAAACGCCCACGGGTTGATGAGTTCATAGGGCTGTCGAGTGCTGCCCTGTGCCTGCAATGCCAGCGCATCCGCACCACGCCAATCCGGACAGCCCGAGGCGACCGGCTTAAAGCCAAGCACACGAAAGCCTTGCTGTTGCAAATGGTGCATCAGCGCCAAGGTCACCAAGGTTTTTCCGGCATCGGTGTCGGTGCCAGTGATCAACAATCCGCTCATCGCTGTCGTCCAATGGCGCTGATTGGAAGATGAAACGCATCTTCGTGTTTGGTGGCACCAATCCAGGCTTGACCATGTACCACCTCCCAGGTTGAGGGCAAGCGCCCAGCGGTGCGCATTGGCTCATAGGCAGACTCAAGGGCAGCGAGACGCTGGCGGCTGGTCAAGCCGCGTGGACGCTGATGCAGCGGATTTTGCGCTCCCAGATGTTTAAGGTCACGCATCAGGGCACGCAGGTCAGAATAGGTCAGGGTGATGCGCTCAACATCGAGCACTGGATCAGCAAAGTGGGTGCGCACCAAGGCATCGCCAATGTCGTGCATATCCCAAAACGGGCTGACATGCGCTCCACCATCGACCTGGGCCCAGGCGTGGCGCAATTCAATCAGCGTATCAGGGCCAAAGGTGGTGAATAACAGCAGCCCGCCCGGGCGCAAACAGCGATACAGCTCGGCAAAGCTGTGTTCGAGATCATTCGACCATTGCAAGGTGGCATTGGCAAACACCAGATCGACACTGTTATCAGCCAGTGGCAAGTTGTCAATATCAGCACAAAGTGACAGCAGCCGCTGCGGTGGCAAGTCGCGCTGGCGACTGCGTTGCACCATCGCCAGGGCAAAATCCAGCGCCAGCAGCCGCGCCTCGGGGTAGCGTTGCGCTAACGCATCCAGCGCGAAGCCCGTGCCACAGCCAAGATCAAGAATCTGGCGCGGGCGTAGCCGAATGTAGTCAAGCCGTTCGAGCATCCGCACCGCCAGCTCGCGCTGCAACACAGCCGCTTGATCGTAGCTGTCTGCGGCGCGGTCAAACGCTCGCCGTGCGGCATGTTTGTCAATCAAGCCGGAAGCAATCACTAAATTGAATCAATCCTTGTTTTCCAGACATTATTTTTTGTAAAAACTTGTGAATCGCCGCCAGTGTCGCGGTTGGGTGCGACAAAAACGGCGCGTGAGCAGCCCCCGCGATGATCTGATGCTGGCTATTAGGACAGCATCGCGCCAGCGACTGCGCAACGCCCGCTGGCACTAGCGTATCGCGTTCACCAAAAAGCCACAACAGCGGCTGCTGGAGATCGGGCAGCCGGGGGCGTTGATCATCCTCAGCCAGGCGTTGCAAACCAACTGCCAATGCCTCGGGCACTGGTGGCGGTTGGGTGGCAAGCTGGGTGCGCAAATTGCGCAATCGCTGCCGCGCTTGTTCATCACCGCGCACTTGCAACGCCAAAAAGCGTTCGAGCGTGGCTTGGGGATCGGCAAGCAAATGGTCATGAAATTGTGCCAAGGTCGCAACAGACATCGCCGCTGGCCAATCGGGGGCTTGAACAAAACGCGGGGTTGCGGTCATCAACACCAAGGCGGCAACCCGCTCGGGAGCCTGCCAGGCGGCTTGTAAGGCAACCAGACCGCCCAGCGACCAGCCCACCCAGATTGCCCGAGCAGGGGCTTGTTGCAGACAGACATTTGCCCAAGCGGAGAGATCGCGCCATGCGGGATCCCACAGATGACCACCGTGCCCTGGCAGATTAACACAATATGCTGGGTTCTGATCGGCGCATGACTGAGGAAAATCTTGCCAGATGGCGGAATTCATCCCCCAACCGTGAACAAAGACCCAGTTCAACGGTGTCCACCCCGATAGATTGAAAATTGCATCTTTACGACCAGTACCAAAACAGTCTATACTACTCCTTCTTAACTGACCTGCGCCCTTAGCTCAGTTGGTAGAGCATCTGACTTTTAATCAGGTGGTCGTGCGTTCGAGTCGCACAGGGCGCACCAAATAACACAACGGCTGACCTAAATGCCCAGCAGCGTATTGGGTGCAAATTGTTCTAGCCGCTCACACAATACCTCAAGCCGCTGTTCGGCGGTGTCAATACTTTGTCCACTGCGTTCAAGCTGTGCCAGTTGTTCGCGTCCTTGTTCGATCAATAACGCCAGTTCTTCGGCGTTAAACAGCTCACAGGCGGCGCGCACTTCGGCATCGCTGGCGCTAAGCAGTGTCGGGATTAGCTCGGCTGGCAAGATCAGCGACTCAGGATGCAGCAGATCCACCACCAGCGGGTGCTCGATGAGCTGAAAATGATGCGCCCGCGCTCTCTCTTCGTCGCTCAATTCCTGACGCGCCAGCGGATCATCGCCTGCCGCCCGCCACATCACCTTCATCACCACCTCAATCAGCCGCTCAATCGCCGCCTTTGCCGCCGTTTGATCCTCTGCCAGCCCGCACGCCTGCTCATAATGCGCCTCCAACGCCTCCTTGAGCTGCAACACGGTTTTGGTATCCGCCTGAGCGGGCAGTTGCGCCGCCTGAGTCACCAGCTCATGCAGCCGGCCGTGAAAACTCTGCAGCTCTTCATAATCGGCTTGCTGTGCAGCCAGCAACTTCTCTGGCGTGACCTCTTGCAACGGCCAGGTAAACAGTGGATTCTTATACTGTCGGCGCAGATGGCGCTCACGCCGCCCGGGCTTGGGGGTAAAGGCTAAATCCATTGTGCTGGCTCCTGGATGCTGGAAAAATTAACAAAACAAAAAACAAGTAAATCAATAACTTGGATAACTAAGCTCTTGTTTTATCTACATATCGGGTAAAATCACTTGTTTCTGCTGTAATTTCTCTGCAAAAGGGTGATTAAGGGTCTATACTGAAATCAGACGGCGCAATTCGGTAGCGCTCGCCTGTGTTGTCTATCATACCGAAATTTTAGGAGAGCCACGATGATCCATCGTTTGTTACGCACTGTGCTGCTGCTGAGCTGCGCAATTCCGCTGGGGGCCTTCGCGCAGGGGTTGACTGTTCCAGGTGGTGGGACTCCAGTTTCCTCTGCATTTGATGACGGCTTCGCCGCTGGGCTGATTCAGGGGCGTTTGCAAGGGCATCGAGAATGTTATGAAAACCCTTCAAGTTGCAGTATCCATCTTAGTAATGTGCTGCCACCGGCTCAGCATGGCGAGCGCGAGCCAAACGACACCATGGTCAGCGCCAATCCGCTGATTTTGGATACCACTTTCTGGGGGCAAAGTTACGGTCCAGAGGATCGTGACTGGTTTTATCTAGTTACTCCAGAGCCTAACTTTAACTTAACGGTGAATGTTTCTTTCCCGCCAGAAACGACCACAGGCAGTTGGAATGTCTCGATTCGTAACGGAGTCGGGATGATGCTTGCGCAGTTTAATGTCGATGCCTCAATGGAAAATCCTAGAGCGGGGGTGAGCTACCAAACGATACTAGGGTTAGCAGGCACTTATTATGTGTTAATTCAACCAAATCGTGAGAGATTTAGCCATCAACCCTACAATTTAGCAGTCAACTTGCGAGAATCGCCGATAGATGGCCCAGGCTTTGCTGGCGGATATTTTGATGTTGAGATTGAGCCAAATAACATGCCGGGTCTAGCGACTCGCGTCACTAGGGGAGTGTCAATGTTTGGAATGGTCAATCTAAGGTTTGATGCTGCGCTCTGTAGTGATACTGATTGCGAATTTGCACAGGACGAACCAGATTGGTTTGTTTACAACAGCCCTGGCAACGAAATTGTGAATCTAGGTTTTTGTGAACGCGCACCTTGTGGCGAAGGCGATTGGTCAGTAAGAGTATTCGATGAGTTAACTGCAACTTTGATTCAAGAACATGGTTTAGACCCTGATCAAGCAGCACCACTTGTTTCTTTTAATACCCAAACGCAAGGAACATCAGGTGATGAACCTAATTTGTGGCATATTGGGTTGAGACAACCAGGCATGTATTATATGCGTATCGGTCATGCTAGAACACTAAGAGCGCCATGTATTGAATGGGCGATTGACTCCAATCGTAACGGACTTGTTGATGGTGGTGCTTGTGCTTGTAGCTTTGGAACCGCTTCTTGCGAGATTAATGTGCCAACAACCAACCCGTTTTGCGACGATGGTAGCGAATCTGGAGTAGATGAAGAGACTCCTATGGGGCAATGTGCTGTCGATTGTCGCTGTACTGCAACCACCGGCGAGGTTCAGGTTCCAGATGGCCCTGTTACCTCACAATACAACTTCACCATCAACACCAGTCCCTTTGGTGGCCGACCCTAATTCGACGATCCGCGCTTGAGCAGGGAGGCTCGCTCATTTGAGACGGCGGCGCAATGCCGCCGTGACCTCCATATTCAAAAAGTGAAATGGTTATGACTATGCACGCAACAACCCAAACCGCCCTTGTCCATGACGACCCGCATGGCTACGACTTCGAATCCACTGCGGTGGCAAAAACCAAATCAGCCCAGCCGCTGCGGCTGGCATTGCGCCAGGTGGCGGATCAGCGTCCAGTCGCCAGCAGTCAGCCGGCGCGCTGCGCGGTTGATCCACCCGCCCAGCCGCTGCGCCGCGGTGAGCCAGTGCCAGAAACTGGCGACATCTGCCGCGAGGTGATGCAAATGCTAGAAAATACGCTGCTATTGTTAGAGCCGAGTGATTCGCGTCGCTGCACGCAATTACACTAAATTTCGGGGTGACAGAGCGCGATCAGGCGCCTGCGCCGCCGTTTGGCTTTACGCCCATCGGCGTGGTGCGCTCGCCGTTCGCGGATAAATTCGGCATCCCGCGCCAAGCGCGTTTAGCTCCCGCTGCCCAAGCACGGGTGCAGTTATTGCCGCCTTATGACCGCGAAGAGGCGTTTGTGGGGCTGGATGGTTTTAGCCATGTCTGGCTGCTGTGGGTGTTTCATGCCGATTGCCTCACCGCCGGCTGGCAGCCGATGGTGCATCCGCCAAGGCTGGGTGGACGGGTCAAGGTTGGGGTGTTCGCCAGCCGCGCCCCCTATCGCCCGAATCCGCTGGGGATCTCTGCACTGCCGCATCAGGGACTGGTGCGCGAGCGCGACGGGCTGTTTTTGCGCGTCAGCGGCGTGGATGTGCTCGACGGCACCCCGGTGCTCGATATCAAGCCCTATGTGCCCTATGCCGATGCCATTCCCCAAGCCCGCGGTGGCTTTGCCAGCCCACCTGCCAGCCCGCTGACCGTAAAATTTAGCCCCCAGGCCGAGGCGCAACTCAACGCTGCTGCCTCCTTGCAATTGCGGGCGTTGATCGTGCAGATCATCAGCCAAGACCCCCGCCCCGGGTATCTGCATCGCTACCCTGAACGCAGCGAATTTGGGCTACGACTGCATGGTTATAATGTGCGCTGGCGGATTGATCATCATCTCGCCGAGGTGATTGCTGTGGATGCTTATTCGGATTGTGGTGCGCCCTAATCAGTTAGGCCACTTCACGCATAGGGCGAACTTGTGGTTTCGGAAGGGGACGATTTTCAGCGTTGAAATGA
>SKYD01000217.1 GCA_007128075.1 Thiorhodovibrio sp. | reverse complement strand
CCCACAGCTCTAATCCAGTGACCGCAGACGATCCTCTGGAGGCGTGGCTGGCGTGGCAAGAGCAGTTGCATCCGCGCCCGATTGAGCTAGGCCTTGAGCGCGTTGCCGCAGTCTGGGCGCGACTGGAGTCGCCACCTTGCGCGGCACCGATCATCACCGTCGGTGGCACCAATGGCAAAGGCTCTTGTGTTGCCTATTTAGAGGCGATCTATGGCGCTGCTGGCTATCGCACCGCCAGCTATACCTCGCCGCATCTACTTCGCTACACCGAACGCATCCGACTCGCTGGCACTGAGGTCAGCGAGACCGCGCTCTGTGCTGCCTTTGCACGGGTTGATCAGGCACGCGCTGCAACCTCACTGACCTATTTTGAGTTTGGCACCCTCGCCGCCGTTGATCTGTTTGTCCGCGCTGATCCTGATGTCATCCTGCTAGAAGTTGGGCTTGGCGGACGGCTGGATGCGGTGAATCTGTGGTCAGCGGATGTGGCGATTATCACCAACATTGGCCATGATCATCAGGCGTGGCTGGGCAATGATCTGGAGACGATTGGCCGCGAAAAAGCGGGCATCATGCGCCCTGGTCGCCCAGTAATTCTCGGTCAGCGCCAGCCGCCGCTGAGTCTGCGCACCCATGCCGACCAGCTCGGTGCGCCAGTCTTGCAGCTTGGTCAAGAGTTTGATTATCAGGTTATGGGCAATGAATGGATGCTGACGGCGCCTCATGGCACCCAGCAACTGGCATTGCCGACCTTGCGCGGCGGGTTTCAGCTCGACAATGCCGCAGCAGTTTGGTGTGCAATTGGTTGTTTGCAGTCACGCTTGCCAGTGACAACCGCCGCGCTCAATCAGGGATTGACCTCCGCGTCATTGCCCGGGCGCTTTCAGCATTTGCCCGGCGCACCAAGCTGGATTATCGATGTTGCCCACAATCAGGAATCGGCGCTGGCGCTGGCGGAGAATCTGCGCACGCTCAAGATTAGTGGTCAACGCCATGCCGTTTGTGCGATCTTAAACGACAAAGACCCCGCTGCAATTGTCAAGCCGCTGTTGGCGTTGATCGATCACTGGCATCTTGGCACTCTGGATAGCCCCCGTGCCTATCCAGCCGCCGCGCTTGCCAATGATCTGCAAGCACTCGGCGTGGCACCAGAGCGGATTCAGGTGCAGGCTGAGGTGGCTGCCGCGCTGGATCATGTCAGCGTCTTAGCACAGCCAGCGGATCAGATTGTCGTCACCGGCTCATTTTTGACCGTAGCGGCTGCCTTGCGCACGCGCTCGGCGGAATTCGGTATATAATGATGCCGATCAACCACGGATAAATAAACTGCCATGCCATTGAACGACGCTGCCAAAAAACGCTTAGTCGGTGCTGCTACCTTGGTTGCCTTGGTGGTGATTTTTGTGCCCATGCTCATCGTAGACAATGACAGGGATGGTTTTGGTGAGCCGATTGAGATTCCACTGACTCCTGAATTTAACTCGCGCTTTGATTCGCTGCCGCCGGCGTTGCCCGACCCTTTTGTGCCACAACGCATAGAGGCTCCGCCACGCCAACAACCGCGTGAGCCAGAGCGTGCCGAGCGCGAGCCGTCGCCACCCCGTGAGCCAGAGCCACCACCTGCTCGTGAGCCAGAGCGCAGCGCGCCCTTGCTGCCGCGTCCCCAACAGCCGGCACCTGAGCAGCGTCGTCCACCACCGGCGACGGGTGAACTCGCTTGGGTGGTGCAGGTTGCCAGCGTGACCTCGGCTGAATCTGCTGAGCAGTTGCGCGATCAACTCAAACAACAAGGTTATCCGGCATTTATCGAGAGCGCGACAGTTGGTGACAATCGCTTTCATCGCGTGCGCGTGGGCCCCGAAACTGATCGCGAGCGAGCCGAGCAGATGGCGACTCAAATCTCACGAATTGTTAATCAGCAGCCGCTGGTGCAACGCTATCCTTAGCTATTTTTAGGTGACAGCCGATGGTCTGGGTTGACTATATTATTCTTGGTGTGATTGCGATCTCGGCGCTAATTGGCTTGGTGCGCGGGCTGATCCGTGAAGTGGTCTCGCTCGGCATCTGGGCACTGGCGATTGCAGTCGCGTGGTTTTTTTATCGCCCTGTCGCCGATCAACTCCAACCGTGGATCAATAATCCTTCGTTGCGGCTAGGGGCAGCGGTGCTGTTATTGATTTTGGTGGTGCTGATTCTGGGCGCGATTGTCGCTTATGTGCTGGCATTGTTGGTTGAAAAGACCGGGCTGACCGGAACTGATCGCGTGTTGGGGCTGGTCTTTGGGGCAGCGCGTGGGGCGGTGATCATGGCACTGGTGGTGTTTTTGGCAACACTCACCCCACTGACTCAAGACCCATGGTGGCAACAGTCGCTGTTATTGGGGCATTTTGAGCGTTTGGCGTTGCAACTTCTAAGCTTAGTGCCGCCGGAGATCCTTGAACAAGTCCGTTCGCTTTAACTTAGATTTAGATTGTTGGTGCGAGGTCATCCATGTGTGGCATTGTTGGTGTTGCTGGCACAAGTTCAGTCAATCAATGGCTGTATGATGCACTTTTGGTACTGCAACATCGTGGCCAGGATGCGGCAGGGATTGTGACCTGTGAACGCGGCAAGCTGCACATGCGCAAGGATAGTGGACTGGTGCGCGATGTCTTTAACACCCGGCACATGCTGCGGCTGCTTGGCACCATGGGCATCGGTCATGTGCGCTATCCCACCGCTGGAGCATCGAGTTCTGCCGAGGCACAGCCGTTTTATGTCAATTCACCTTATGGGATTGTGCTGGCACACAACGGCAATCTAACCAATGCCGAAGATCTCAAGCGCGATGTGTTGGTCGATGATCTACGCCATATCAACACCCAGTCGGACAGCGAGATTTTGCTCAATGTCTTTGCCCACGAGCTGCAAATCCAAAACAAGCTTCGCCTCGACGAGCAGGATATTTTTTCCGCCGTGGAAGGGGTGCATCGGCGCTGTCGCGGCGGTTATGCCGTAGTGGCAATGATTCCCAGTGTGGGAATGATCGGCTTTCGTGATCCACACGGCATTCGCCCGGTGGTCTATGGTCAACGCCAGATCGCGACTGGCACCGAGTATATGATCGCCTCGGAGAGCGTGGCACTGGATACCTGCGGCTTTCAACTGATTGCTGATCTTGCCCCTGGTGAGGCGGTGTTCATTGATGTCGATGGCAAGCTCAGCACCAAACAATGCGCCCCACAGCCGGTGCTTTCACCGTGCATTTTCGAATTTGTCTATTTTGCACGACCTGATTCGATCATTGATAATATCTCGGTGCACAAATCGCGCTCGCGGATGGGCAAAAAATTGGCGGCGAAAATCAAACGCGCTTGGCCAAATCACGACATTGATGTGGTGATTCCAGTTCCGGATACCAGCCGCACCGCCGCTTTGCAGCTTGCCAATCAACTTGGGATACCCTATGCCGAGGGCTTTATCAAAAATCGCTACATCGGCCGCACCTTCATCATGCCCGGTCAAACCGTGCGCAAAAAATCGGTGCGTCAAAAGCTCAACCCGATTGATCTTGAGTTTCGTAAAAAAAATGTGCTGCTGGTCGATGATTCGATTGTTCGCGGCACCACCTCGCAGCAGATTATCCAGATGGCGCGGGACGCGGGTGCAAAAAAGGTCTATCTGGCCTCGGCAGCACCGCCGGTGCGCTATCCTAATGTGTATGGAATCGACATGCCCGCTGCCAGTGAATTGATTGCCCACGGTCGCACGGAGCGCGAGATTGAGCAGGCACTGGGCTGTGATCGGCTGATTTTTCAAGATTTAAATGATTTGATCGAGGCAGTGCAGAAAAAAAACAAAAGTCTGGTTGATCGTTTCGATACCTCAGTGTTTGATGGGGTGTATATCACCGGCGATGTCACTGCCGACTATCTGAGCGCGTTAGAGCAGGCACGATCAGACAGTGTGCGCCAAAGCGCCCTTGCTCCGCCAAATACCGATGCCAATGTGATTGATCTGCACAACAGTGTCTAAACAATTTGAATTTTCGACGCGGGCGATCCGCACCGGGCATCAGCGCACTGCCGAAGGTGAGCACAGTGAGCCGATTTTTGCCACATCCAGCTTTGTCTTTGCCAGTGCTGCTGAGGCGGCTGCCCGTTTTGCTGGCGACAGTGACGGCAACATCTATGCCCGTTTTACCAATCCCACTGTGCAGACTTTTGAGGCGCGGCTGGCAACCCTTGAAGGCGGTGTGGCCTGTGTTGCCACCGCCTCGGGCATGGCGGCGATTCTTGCCACCTGTTTGGGTGTGCTGCACAGCGGTGATCATATCCTAGCCTCGCAAAGTTTATTCGGCAGCACACGGATGCTGTTTGATAAGTATCTGGCGCGGTTTGGGATCAACACCGATTATGTGACCCTCGATGATCTGGACGGCTGGGCGGCGAAACTGCGCCCCAATACGCGGCTGTTATTTGTTGAAACGCCGTCCAATCCACTCACCGAGATGACCGCGATTGCGCCACTGGCAATGCTGGCGCATGATCATGGCTGTCTTTTAGCGGTGGATAATTGTTTTGCGACTCCAGCGTTGCAACGCCCGCTCGCTTGCGGGGCTGATTTGGTGATCCACTCAGCGACCAAATATCTCGACGGTCAGGGGCGCTGTCTGGGCGGGGCGGTGGTCGGCGATGCAAGGCTGGTCGGCGAGGACATTTATGGGGTGATCCGCACTGCTGGCCCCACGCTCAGTCCATTTAATGCCTGGGTGTTTCTGAAAGGGCTTGAAACCCTAGAGCTGCGGATGCTGGCGCAATCACGAACCGCCTTGGCGCTGGCACAATGGCTTGATGCGCATCCCAAGGTGCGGCGGGTACATTATCCTGGGCTTGCCGAACATCCACAGCACCATCTTGTCGGTACGCAGATGCGTGTTGGCGGGGCGGTGCTGTCATTTGAGGTCGATGGTGGGCGCGAAGCTGCTTGGCAGGTGATTGATGCCACCCAGGTGCTGTCGATCACTGCCAATCTCGGCGACACCAAAACCACCATTACCCATCCAGCAACCACCACCCACGGCAGGCTCTCGCCCGAGGCACGGGCCGCCAGCGGGATTGGCGATAACCTCATCCGCCTAGCAGTAGGGCTGGAACATCTCGACGATCTTCAGGCTGATTTAGCCACTGGATTGGCACTTATTTAACACGAAACCTCTGATGATTAGGATTGACCTGTGAAAACGACACCGAGTAAAAAAACACCCACCGACAGCTTTGTCGGTCATTCAGACCCCGGGATGCGGGCATGGCTGACTTTGCAACGCGCCGCCTTAATGCTGATGTTTTTCATCTTATTTGAGGTGCTTAACTATATTATTTTTGGCATTGCCGCAGTGCAGATGGTGGTGGTGGCCATTACCACCCGTCCAATCACCCCGTTGCACAAAATCAACGAAGGCTTATCGGCTTATATGGGCGATATTTCTGGCTATCTGACCTGTGTTGACAAACACCCGCCGTTCCCGTTTTCGCGGCTGCGCGGCAAGCGAGCTGACCCACTGCCCAAGGGCTGGCCACCCACCACCACCCCGCCGTCTGAGTAGCAGTGCTGTAAGCTGGGATGGATGAGGCAATTTTCACGCCTTCGTTGGCGGCGGCGTTTGTGATCGGTCTCTTCGGCGCGGTGCATTGTTTTGCAATGTGCGGTGGCATTATTGCCAGCTTGAGCTTGAGCACCCAACGCCAAGCCAGCACCTGGCGACAGCTCCCGCTGCTGCTTGGCTATCATCTCGGGCGCATCCTTGGTTATAGCCTGATGGGGGCGCTGAT
>SKYD01000187.1 GCA_007128075.1 Thiorhodovibrio sp. | reverse complement strand
GCGTTGAGCACCACCAGCGCGGTGAGAAACGACTGCCCTTCGCCGATGACCAACGCCTGATCAAACAGCGGATCAAGCCCGAGTGCCATTTCCATATCCCCGGGTGGCACCTTTTCGCCGTTGGAGAGCACCAGAATGTCTTTAATGCGCCCGGTGATGTATAGATGCCGTCCGTTAAACCGCGCTTGATCGCCGGTATGCAGCCAGCCTTCGCGATCAAGCACGCGCTCAGTGGCTTCGGGATTATTCCAATAGCCTTGCATTACCCCAGGTCCACGGACGAGCAATTCATTGTTGTCTGCGATGCGTGCCTCGATGTCTGGCAACAGCACTCCGACGCTGGTTGGGTGGTTGTCATCGAGCAGATTGACGCTGATCACTGGACTGGTTTCAGTCAGGCCATAGCCCTGCAACAGCGGCAGCCCCAGACTTAAAAATAAGTGCCCCACATCAGGCGGCAGAGCCGCGCCGCCACTGACCGCCACCCGCAGCCGTCCGCCGAGCCGATCAAGAATGGGACGCGCCACCCGTCGGCGCAGTAGAGGCCACAGAAGCAGACGCGGATGCCAGCCGCCGCGCCCTTGACTGCGCTCAAAGACGCTCCAGCCAACTTTTTGGGTAAGCTGAAACAGCCGCTGCACTAGGGCAGGGCGCTGGCGCAGTTGTTCGGTGAGCCGCTGATAGACGCGCTCAAAGATGCGCGGCACGGCAATCAGCACGGTGGGGCGAACGGTGATTAAATCCTCCGCCAGTTGGTTGACTGAACGGGCATAGGCAACGGTGGCACCGCCCATCATCGGCAGATAATAGCCAGCCATGCGCTCTAGCATGTGTGAGAGCGGCAAAAATGATAAAAACACATCCTCACGATACACCGTCATCATGGTCATGCCGCCCGCCACATTGCTCAAAATGTTGCGGTGACTGAGCATCACCCCCTTGGGGCGACCCGTGGTGCCCGAGGTATAAACGATGGTGGCTAAGGTATCGGGATCGGCTTGACGCGGTGACCACGGTGCAGCAGTTGTCGGTAGCCAATCCGCCGCCCTGACGACTCGGGCATCATCTGTGGTTGGGGGGCTGTCTGCATCAAGCAGCACCACCCGTTTTGGCCAGGGCGCATCCTCAAGCGCGGCGGCAATGCGTTGCCAACGGGCATCATCCTGCACCAACAGCACCGCGACCTCGGCATCGTTGAGAATATAGGCGGCGTTCTCAGCGCGGTCATCGGTGTACAGCGGCACATTGATCAGCCCCAGCGACAACGCCGCCTGATCAAAAATCACCCACTGCGGGCTGTTGCGCAGCAGGAGTGCCACGCGATCCCCTGCTTGAACGCCTTCTGACTGTAAGGCAGTGCGCCAGCGCGCAATCTCATCGCCAACTTGTTGCCAGGTCAACGCACACCATTGTTCAGTTGCGCGATCAAACCAGCGATAGGCGACCTGCTGTGGCGAGCGCAGCAAGCGTTGGTAAAAAAGCCCATCCAGCGTTTGCGCCTGCTGCTGAGTGATAATATCCTGCGACCAGTGTGGCATAATCTGTGCCCTCTGTTTTTTAAGATAGACTGCTAAGTTACCATGCTTTTTTTGTTGTCAACAAGTTAGAGGATAATCATCTTATGGATCGTCAACAAGCTGCTAAGTTTATGCTCGATTGTTTGCGCATGATGATGGCGCGTAACGGCTCGGATTTGTTCATTTCAGCGGGTTTTCCGCCCGCTTGTAAGATCGACGGCAAGCTCACGCCGTTGACTGAAAACGCACTGACACCAGAACAAACCAGTGTGTTGGTGCGCTCAATTATGAATGATTATCAGCTTAAAGAGTATGATGCCAGCAAAGAATGCAACTTTGCCATCAGTCCGGGGCAGATTGGACGCTTTCGGGTCAATGCCTTTATCCAACAAGGACATTCGGGGGTGGTGTTGCGCACCATTCCAACCAAAATCCCCGATATTGATGAAATGGGGCTGCCGCCGATTCTCAAAGATTTGATTCTGAGCAAACGCGGGCTGCTTTTGCTGGTTGGCGGCACGGGTTCCGGTAAATCGACCTCGCTGGCGGCGATGATTGGCCACCGCAATCTCAAAACCCATGGTCATATCATCACCATCGAGGATCCAGTCGAGTTTGTCCACCCGCATCGCAATTGTTTGATCACCCAGCGTGAAGTCGGTGTCGATACCGATTCCTGGGAGACCGCGCTGGTCAACACTTTGCGTCAGGCACCGAATGTGATTTTAATCGGTGAAATTCGCCAGCGCGAAACCATGGAACATGCGATTAACTTCTCCGAAACTGGGCATCTGTGTCTGTCCACACTTCACGCCAATAGTGCCAACCAAGCGTTAGATCGCATCATCAACATGTTCCCAGAAGAACGCCGTCCACAGTTGCTGATGGATCTGTCGCTCAATCTCAAGGCGATTATCTCACAACGGCTGCTGCCGAAAATTGGCGGCGGTCGGGTGGCGGCGATTGAGATTATGATTAACTCGCCCTTGATCCAAGATATGATTTTCAAAGGCAAGGTGCATGAGATCAAAGGGGTGATGAAACGCTCCAAAGAATCGGGGATGCAAACCTTTGATATGGCATTGTTTGAGCTTTATGAGGCTGGCTTGGTCACGCTGGAAGATGCGCTGCGCAATGCCGATTCGATGAATGAATTGCGGCTTAAAATTAAGCTCGAAGGCTCAGATGCGATGGGCAGCGATGCCCTGGGTGACATTGATGGCCTGTCTTTGGTGGGTGACGAAAAAGAAGGCGCGCCCCAGGTGGCGTTTGGTGGCGCACACAGCATGGTCGCCGATGAGTTATCAGAGAGCGCATTCGGCGGCGATAGCTTTGATCTTGGCGATATTGGCTTTGATGATTCCGAACCCAAATAAATTGCGTTGATCGCGCATTCACTTTTTGAACTTAAATATTGCCCCTATGGATATTAAACCCTATCTCAAGCTGATGGCGCAAAAGAAGGCCTCTGATCTGTTTTTTTCAGTCGGCACCCAGGTCAAGATCAAGCTCGATGGGGTGATCCAGCCCATCGGAGAGACCATCCTCAGCCCCCAGGCCTGCACCGAGATGGTGTATTCGATTCTTACCGCCGAACAGCGCGAGGTGTTTGAACGCCAGCGCGAGCTTGATCTGGGCATCGGGCTGGAGAATTACGGCCGCTATCGCATCAATGCCTTTTTTCAGCGCGGGATGCCAGCGATGGTGATTCGCTATCTGACCAGTCAAATCCCTACCGTGGACGATCTCAACCTACCCGAGGTGCTCAGTGAGCTGGTGATGCACAAACGCGGCATCATTCTCATGGTCGGGGCCACTGGCTCAGGCAAATCCACCACGCTGGCGGCGATGATTAACCATCGCAACACCGCCGGCAATGGCCATATCCTAACCATTGAAGACCCGATTGAGTTTTTGCATCAACACAAAGGCTGCATCGTCAATCAGCGCGAGCTGGGCATGGACACCCTAAGCTATGCGGCGGCGTTAAAAAGTTCGCTGCGCGAGGCACCAGATGTGATCCTAATTGGTGAGATCCGCACCCGCGAGACCATGGAGGCGGCAATTGAACTGGCGGGGACTGGGCATCTGGCGATCTCGACGCTTCATGCCAACAATGCCTATCAGGCGATGGAGCGGATTATCAATATGTTCCCGCAAGAGCTACACAAAACGCTGTTTATGGATCTGTCGCTGAATATGCGGGCGATTATCTCGCAGCGGCTGGTGCGCGATGTCAACAACAAGCTCGTCGCCGCCATCGAGATTTTAATCAACACCCCGCACATTGCCGATCTGATCCGCGAGGGGCGGGTGGATGAGCTGCGCGAGGCAATGGCAGATTCTAAAGAGCGCGGCATGGTGACTTTCGACAATGCCCTGCTTAAACTCTATCGTGATGGGCGCATCAGCCTCGAACAGTGTCTTGCCAATGCTGACTCGCCTGCCAACCTGGAAACGCGGATCAATTTTGGCTAAATTGACCACCAACATTGCAGACGATGGGTGACATTCTGGTCCGTGTTATACTCGTTAAATCATATATTTGCGAAAAATTTTAGAAGAATTGCTAACCAATGAACTAAACCGTCTAAATATATCAGGTATTACCTACTATGTATCATTGCCACTTTTCAAGCGAAGAACAAGCCCAGATTCGCCATCTGCGTTATCACCATCCTGACCCACTTGTCCGCAAGCGAATGACGATTCTTTGGTATAAACAAAAAGGTTTATCGCATCAGGAGATTGCCGAAAATAGCGATGCGGCTTTAAATACTGTTACAAAAACGATCCGGACATTTATAGAAAAAGGTCTTTCTGGAGTCGAAGAACGAAATTTTTACTACCCAAAAAGTAAACTTGATCCGCATCGCTCAAAGTTAACCGCATATTTTAAAGAGCATCCACCGCAAACATTAAAAGAGGCGGCTGCCGAGATTGAGCGTTTGACAGGATTGTCCTTCACGCTAAGCCATGTAAGAAATTTTTTACTCTCAATTGGTTTTAGCCGAAAAAAACCTGAAAGTGTCCCAGATAAGCTAGCTGAGGTCAGCGAATAAAGACCCCCGCCGCTTGCGGCGGGACTCTTTATTAAACGCTAGTGTTTCAGATCAAAACGATCAGCGTTCATCACCTTGACCCAGGCTTTGACGAAATCATGCACGAATTTCTCGCGGTTATCGTCCTGGGCATAGACCTCCGAGTAGGCACGCAGGATGGAGTTGGAGCCAAACACCAGGTCCACACGGGTGGCGGTCCATTTCACGGTATTGCTGCCACGCTCGACGATCTCGTAGAGATTTTTGCCGACCGGTTTCCAGGTGTAGCGCATGTCGGTGAGATTGACAAAGAAGTCATTGCTCAACACGCCGACGCGGTCGGTGAACACACCATGCAGTGTGCCACCGTGATTGGTGCCCAGGACCCGCATCCCGCCGATAAGTACGGTCATCTCCGGCGCGGTCAGCCCCATCAACTGGGTACGATCCAGCAGCATCTCCTCGGGCATGACCACATAGTCTTTTTTCTGCCAGTTGCGGTAGCCATCGTGCAGCGGTTCGAGAACCTCAAAGGACTCGGCATCGGTCATCTCTGCCGTCGCATCGCCCCGACCGGGGGCAAAGGGAACGGTGATATTCACACCAGCATCGCGTGCCGCCTTCTCTACCGCCGCAGTGCCGCCCAGCACAATCAGATCAGCCAGGCTGACTTTCTTGCTCAAGCCGGCCTGAATGCCTTCCAGCACACTCAATACTTTTTGCAGGCGTTGTGGCTCGTTGCCCTCCCAGTCTTTCATCGGGCTTAGGCGAATGCGCGCACCGTTGGCACCGCCGCGACAATCCGAACCCCGGAAGGTGCGGGCGCTGTCCCAGGCGGTGCTGACCAGTTCGGCAACGCTCAGACCGCTGCCCAGCAGCTTGACCTTGAGCTCGGCAATCTCCGCCTCCGTCAGGGTGTAATCCACACGCGGGATGGGATCTTGCCAGATCAGGTCTTCTTGCGGGACATCCGCGCCCAGATAGCGGGTTTTCGGCCCCAGATCGCGGTGGGTCAGCTTAAACCAAGCGCGAGCAAAAACCTCGTTGAAATACTCGGGATCTTTATAGAAACGCTCGGAAATCTGCCGATAAACCGGGTCTTTGATCATCGCCATATCGGCGTCGGTCATGATCGGGTTGTAGCGGATGCTGGGATCTTCCACATCCACCGGCTTGTCTTCTTCCTTGATGTTGATCGGCTCCCACTGCCAGGCCCCGGCCGGGCTTTTGCGCAATTCCCATTCATGCTCAAACAGCATCTTGAAGTAGCCGTTATCCCATTGCGTCGGATAGGTAGTCCAGGCACCTTCAATGCCGCTGGTCACGGTCTCGCGTCCACAGCCCTTGCCCTGCGGATTGTGCCAGCCTAGACCCTGCGCCTCGACACCAGCACCTTCAGGATCAGGCCCCAGCTTG
>SKYD01000197.1 GCA_007128075.1 Thiorhodovibrio sp. | reverse complement strand
GTGGTGCCGCCCTTTTGGGTGCCGCAAATCAGAAAATTAACCATCGCCCATCATCTGTTGCCACAGAGTGCTGACTTGCTGACGCTCAGTGAGCAGTTGATCAGCCGCGATCAGCCCGGGGGCATCTTGGAGCGCCTGACGATGATAGGCAGCGCGGAGTGTTTTGTAGGCGGCAGTCAAGGTCGCCGCCGCCTGATCGGGCAATAAATCCAGAGTTTCCAAGGTTTCCAACAGCCGGATATTATCGGTCCACGCCACCAGTTGCGGATAGTCTGCCGCCCAGCGCAGAACAGCGTATTGCACCATAAATTCAATGTCGGCAATGCCGCCGTGACCCTGTTTGAGATCAAACTGCGCAGCGGTGCTTTGATCGAGCGCGGTGCGCATTTTGGCACGCATTTGCGCGACCTCAGTGCGTAGTGTCTCGGCATCGCGGGGGCGGCACAGCACCTCGCGCCGCACCTGCTCAAATGCCTGTCCCAGCGCGGCATCGCCAGCGACTGGACGGGCGCGCACCAGCGCCTGATGCTCCCAAGTCCAAGCCTGGTCACGCTGATAGTCGGCAAAAGAATTGAGGGTACGTGCAATCATCCCTTTGTTGCCATCAGGACGCAGCCGCATGTCGATCTCATAGAGCACGCCAGAATAGGTCGGCGTGGTCATCAGGTGAATCAGCCGTTGACCGAGACGGATATAAAACTGCGCGTTGGTGATCGGGCGCTCGCCGGTGGTCGGGGCTTCTGGCTCACGGTCGGCATACAAAAACACCAAATCAAGATCAGAATGGTAGCCCAGCTCAAAGCCACCGAGCTTGCCATAGCCGAGTACCACAAAGCCCGAATGCGCGGCATCGGTCTGGGTCGGGCTGCCGTGACGACGCACCACATCCTCCCAGGCAAGCTGTAAACTGCGCTGGATCGACACGGCGGCAATGTCGGTGAGATAGTCGCTGACCACCATCAGCGAAATGATGCCGGTGACATCGGCTGCCGCCACCCGCAGCTTGTTGCCCTGAGCAAACTGGCGCAGGCGCTCCATGCGTTGCTCAAGGTCATCGGGGGCGGTGGCATCCAAGAGCGCGTCGAGTTCGCTTTCTAAATCTGCACGCCGCAATGGGGCATAGAGCCGCCGCTGATCGAGCAATTCATCGAGCAGCAGCGGCTGGCGAGCGGTGCATTCAGCAAACCACGGGCTGACCGCGCACAGTTTCACCAATTGATCCAGCGCATCGCGGCGCTCGGCGAGCAGTGCCAGATACGCTGTCCGACCTAAGATCGCCTCCAACACCTGCAACACCCGCGTCAGGGTCTGATCAGGCTGATCGATGGCTGCCAGATCATTGAGCAGATGCGGCATCAATTGCGCCAGGCGCTCGGTGCCGAGACGACTCAACCCCTTGCGCTCGATGGTGGCGCGAAATTGCTGTAACCGTTCTCGCGCTGCGGCAGCATCAGCAAAGCCTGCATCCTCGAACAGCGCAATCGCGCCCTCGCGCTCTTGCGTCCACAGACTGCCTAGCTCTTGTGTTGGCGTTTCCTCGGGCGCGGCAAACAAGACATCAAAATGCTGTTGCACGCGCTGGCGGTGGTGGTTCAGCGCTTGTTCCAACGCCGCCCAGTCGGAATAGCCGAGACTCTCAGCAAGCCGCTGACGCGCTGGCGCGGTGTTTGGCAACACATGGGTTTGACGATCCGCCCAGGCTTGCAGCCGATTTTCAACTCGGCGCAACAGCCGATAGGCGGTGCTTAATTCGGTCACCGCTGTTGCGGGCAAAATCTGGTGCTCACCAAGACGCTGCAACACCTCAAGAATCGGGCGCACCTGCAAGGCTGGCTCACGCCCGCCGCGAATCAACTGAAACGCCTGACCGATAAACTCAATCGCCCGAATCCCGCCATAGCCGAGCTTGATGTTGTCGGCCATCCCCTGACGGCGCACCTCACGATCAATCAGGCTTTTGAGCTGGCGCAGAGAGTCAATCGCCCCAAAATCGAGATAACGGCGATAGACAAAAGGCTGCAACAGCGCCTGCAATTCGGCACTATCGTCAGCATCACCCGCGATCACCCGCGCTTTGATCATTGCATAGCGTTCCCACTCGCGGGCTTGCGCCTGATAATAGGCCTCCATCGCATCAAAATTCATCGCCAACGGGCCGCTGTCACCAAACGGGCGCAGCCGGGTATCGACCCGAAACACAAAGCCGTCACTGGTGGTGGCATCCAGGCTTTTGACCAACCGCTGCCCGAGTTTGATAAAAAACTCGGCATTGGTGAGCGCCCGCCGACCATCGCAGCACCCCGCACGCGGGAAGGCAAAAATCAGATCAATGTCTGAGGACAGATTCAGCTCGCCAGCCCCGAGCTTGCCCATTGCCAGCACCACCAGCCGTTGGGCGCGTCCCTCGGCATCGCGGGGGGTGCCCAATTCAGCACGCGCCCAAGTTTCAAGCCAATCAAGCGCCTGCACCACACAGGCATCCGCCAGCGCACTCAGATGCGCCAGGGTCTCATCAAGCGGTGCCCAATCGGCAAGATCGCGCCAGATGATGCTGACCATGCGCCGCCGCCGAAACTGACGCAACCGCTGCATCAGCTCTGGCTCATCCGCAACCCCTGCCAAGACTGCCGCCAGCGCGTCATTGACCGTTGCTGCCCCGTCGTTGCGTGCTAAATCGCCGCTGGCAACCAATTCAGCAAACAGCTCGGGGTGTCGAGCGCAGGTGACGGCGACAAATTCGCTGGCTGCCCAGACGCGAGCGCGGGCATGGTGAAACTCAGATTCGACTGGCAGGGCAACGCCCGCCGTGGCTGCCCAGTCTTGCCAGCACTGCCAATGATGGTTGTGGGCGCTCATGTTGAAGCTTGACTCGCTGCTGGAGGTGTGAATAAGTCCGCTGCGCGTGTTAAACCGAGATGCTGATAGGCCAGGGGGGTCGCCACCCGACCGCGGGGGGTGCGCATCAGATAACCTTGCTGCAATAAAAAGGGTTCGAGCACATCTTCAATGGTGCCGCGCTCCTCGCCAATCGCCGCCGCTAGAGTCTCAACCCCCACTGGGCCGCCAGAAAATTTGTCGATGATGGCGGTTAATAGCCGTCGATCCATGTGATCAAACCCTTGGTTGTCAACTTTGAGCAGCGCCAGCGCCTGATCTGCGACCTGGCGGTTGATCCGACCATCCGCACGCATCTGTGCATAATCGCGCACCCGTCGCAACAGCCGATTGGCAATCCGTGGTGTCCCCCTAGCGCGATTGGCGATCTCCGCCAGCCCCTCGGCATCGGCGCTGATGTTTAAGAGCGTGGCAGAACGGCGCAAAATCTGTGCTAAATCCTCGGCGGAATAATACTCCAGCCGTTGCACGATCCCAAAACGATCCCGCAATGGCGAGGTGAGCAGCCCAGCGCGGGTCGTGGCCCCGACCAGAGTAAAGGGCGGCAGATCGAGCTTGATTGAGCGCGCTGCTGGCCCCTCGCCGATCATAATATCAAGCTGAAAATCCTCCATCGCTGGATACAGCACCTCTTCAACCACCGGGCTTAGGCGATGAATCTCATCGACAAAAAGCACATCCCCGCGATCAAGATTGGTCAGCAGCGCGGCGAGATCGCCAGCTTTTTCCAGCACCGGGCCTGAGGTTTGACGCAGATTAACCTGCATCTCATGGGCGAGGATCATCGCCAGCGTGGTTTTGCCCAATCCAGGGGGGCCAAAGATCAGGGTGTGATCGAGCGGCTCACCGCGCCCACGCGCCGCGCCGATGAAAATCTCCATCTGCTCGCGCACCTCGGGCTGACCGATATAGTCGGTAAGCTGGCGCGGACGGATGGCACGATCAAGCGCCTGATCCTCGCTCACTGCCGTGGCGGTCACCAGGCGCGATGGATCGTCAATCATGGATTAAGCTGACCAAATGACTCAGTTTGAGTAACGACAAAGCTGTCGTCGTCGCGGCGTTGGATGAACAAGGCAGCAATCTGGTGCTGGGCTGCCCACTGTTGCCCCGACTCAGGGCCGAGAACCAGCAACGCGGTTGCCAGCGCATCCGCCCGCATCGCACTGGGATCGAGCACCGTGACCGATGTCAGATCGTGGGTGACTGGCTCGCCGGTCGCTGGATCGATGGTGTGTGAATAGGTGCGCCCATCGTAGACAAAATAATTGCGATAATCGCCCGAGGTCGCCAGCGCAAGCTGATTGAGCGTGATCACCCGCAGCGGGGTGCGCTCATCACGGTAGGGGCGCTCAATTGCCACCCGCCACGGCTGATCAGGCTGTTTATAGCCCAGACCGCGCAATTCACCGCCAATCTCGACCAGATAGGCGCTGATTCCAGCAGCGTCGAGCTGTTCAGCCACCCGATCTACCGCGTAACCCTTCGCAATCGCGGACAGATCCACCATGAGTTCGGGATGCTGTTTGCGCAGCGCCGGGGGATCAAGCCGCACCTCAAGCTGTTGATAACCCACCCGCGCCCGCGCTGCTGCCAAATCCTCGGCAGTTGGCGGGCTGAACTGGCTTGGATCGGGACCAAAGCCCCACAGATTGACCAACGGACCGACGGTGACATCGAACGCCCCGCCGCTAAGCTCGCTGATCTCCTGCGCAGTCTGCACCACGGTGGCTAGATCATGGGATACCGGCTGCCAGTCGGTGCTGGCGCTGTGATTAAACCGTGACAGCTCGGATTCAGGACGATAGGTGGACATCTGGGCGTTGATATCCTCCAGCGTCTGCTCAATGTCTTGCCGCAAGGCTTCCAGCGCAACCGTTGACGGCGGCTGGGCAATCTGAACGCTGTAACTGGTGCCCATCGTCTGGCCATGCAGCACCAAAACCGGCGGTGGCTCAACATTGACACAGCCGACTATCAGGCCAGTGAGCATTAAAATCACGATATAACGCATAGTTTCCTCAATTAATTGACAGGTGTTAGCCGTGCTCCGGCATTCAAGGGTCGCGCCCAGGCCTCACGATGCGCTGCGGGCAACTGTTCACGGCGTGCCAGCGCGGCCTCGCGTGTTGGATACAGCCCAAGAACAACAGCATGAAACTGTCCTTGGGGGCCGGAGCGGGTAATATACACATCAGAACCCAACCCTTGCTCACGAATAAATGCCCGCGCCTGCGCTTGTTGGTTAAAGGCGGCAAGCTGTAGCCCGTAACGGGGTGCAGGCAAAACCAGCTCCTCTGCTGGCGCGGGGGCGCGAGCAGTTGGTGGCTCGGGTGCTGGCTCCCGTTGTGGGGCGCGTTGCGGCGGCAGGGTGTCAATCGGGCGCGTTGGCACGGTGGCGGCGATTTCCGGGCGACGCGGTTGTTCCGCTGGTGGCGGTTCAAGCAGCGGGGGCGGTTCGAGTGGCGCGGGTTCCTCCTCATCTGTGCTCTCGGGGTCAAGCTGGGAAGCCACCTGCCCCAAATGGCTTTCTAAGGTGTTGAGTCGTTGCTCCACAGCATTGAGGGTGTCATTGGTGGTGACGGGGGCTTGGCTGGGCGGTGGCGACCGCTCAATGCGCCAGCCAAGCAGCCCTATAAACAGCAACAACAAGCCCACAAGTGCCGCCAATCCTAGCAGCAACGGCTGGCGCAACCGTTGCCAAAGACTCTCCTCCTCCTCTTCCTCGATGTCATCATTATCTTCAACAACCGCTGCGGGGGCATCATCTGCGACTGGCTCAGGCTCTGGTTCAGGCGCAACGGATGGCGTCGGCGGCTGCCATTGCAACGGCTCAATGTCTTCAGTGCTGTCATCTAGCGCGTCAGCTTCCAGCTCATTGGTATTTAATGAATCAAATAAATCCTTAAAGGTATCAACTGATTCTTCTGAAGTTTGCTCAGGCTCCGGTTCAGGCTCAGGCTCAGGCTCCGGTTCAGGTTCAGGCTCAGGTTCAGGTTCAGGTTCAGGTTCAGGTTCAGGTTCAGGTTCAGGTTCAGGTTCAGGTTCAGGTTCAGGCTCCGGCTCCGGCTCCGGCTCCG
>SKYD01000136.1 GCA_007128075.1 Thiorhodovibrio sp. | reverse complement strand
CTGAATAAGGCACTGGCTGAATCCTATGATGCGGTGCTGACCGATGTGGAGATGCCACGCATGGATGGCTTCACCCTCACCGAGCGTCTGCGCCAACAGGACAGCTATCGCAGTACACCGATTATTATTGTCACCTCGCGCGAAAAAGAAGAGGACAAACGCCGTGGGGTGCAAGTCGGTGCCGATGCCTACATCGTCAAAGGCGATTTTGATCAAAACAATCTGGTTGCCACTCTGCGAGCATTGTTGGGTTAGCGTTGAAGTGGCTTATGAACAAGCGACTCAAACAGTTTGAGCTAACATTAAATTTTTTCTGCTCTCCCCCTTGAAATTTTTGACGCTTGGCTTATGCTAATACCAAATTTGTCTAAGCTGTCGAGAATTCCACGATGTCCGACCAGTCTCCGCTCATTGTTCCATTGATGCCCAGCCGCCGCCATTTTCTTAGCCAGATGGCAGTATTGGGTGCAGGGGCGCTCACCACGCCGCTGACGCTGGCGCAGGTTGCTGGCCAAGCCCCACTACAAACCCAACTCAACCAACTGGTTCAACAGATGCGTGCGCAAAGGCTCATCAGCCCAATTGAGCGCACTTCGTGGTCGATTTATGATTTCACCTCGCGTGAAAAGCTGGTCTCGATCAATGAAGAGGTTCCGATGCAAGCGGCCAGTTTGCTCAAACCTTTTGTGGCGCAGGCGTTTTTCTACACTTCCCGCGAGCAGGGTGCGCGGCTGCCTTACACCAGTGCCGTGCGCGATCTCATGGTGCAGATGATTCAACGCAGCGGCAACGATGCCACCAACGAGCTGATGCGCATTGTTAGCCGTTACAACGGCAATAATGGCCCGCAAGATGTCGAGCGGGTGCTGAAACGCTGGGCCGGAGGGGTGTTTCAGCAGACCAAAATTGTTGAATTTATTCCCCCTGGTGGTCGCACTTATCTTAATCAGGCCTCAGCGCGCGATTACAGTCGCTTCCTCTATGCGCTATGGCACAACCAGATGCCACAGGCGCGTGAGGTGTTGGATATCATGGGGCTGCCGAACAATAACCGCAGCACCCGCGGTGTGCCAAGTATGCCAGCCGATGTCCGCAATTATCATAAAACTGGCTCGACGGCCATGCTCTGCGGCACCATGGGGATTATTGTCTGCAACACCCGTCGTGGCGGCGAACATGCCTACACCTACATTGGGATTATTGAACGCAGTCAACGCACCGACTCATACACGACATGGATCACCGCCCGCAGCAATGTCTTACGCAGCGTCTCCAATCTGGTGTGTTTGTATATGAGAGACCGCTATCCCATCGTTTAATACCAACCCGCCGCTAAGCCCACCGCCTGTTTCTGCTGATTTGACTGCTGCGAATGTCTTTATGACTTGGCAGCGGTGCCATGATCCCGTAATATCTCTACTCAGGAAGAATGATAATTATCAATTGCTCGGCATCTAGATGCCGTGAACATTGGCGTTTTCGTTGACGAGAGATGACCAGGAGAGATGGCATGCCTTCAATTAAAGGCCTATTTCGCAAGAAAATTCTAATTCCACTTGCAATTTTTATCGGTGGTATTCTATTTGCGGCGGCGTTCAGTGCCACGCTTGAGTACACCAATACCACGGAATTTTGCGTGTCTTGTCACACGATGCAAACCAATTATCTGGAGTATCAAGACAGTTTGCATTATAAAAACCCTTCTGGTGTACAAGCAAGCTGTGCCGATTGTCATGTCGCTAAGCCATTGATTCCCAAAATGGTTGACAAGGTCATTGCCATCAAAGATGTGTACCATGAGATTGTCGGCACAATCAACACACCTGAAAAATTTGAGGCGCGCCGCTGGCACATGGCGACTGTGGTCTGGGATAAAATGGAGCGCACCGACTCACGGGAGTGCCGAACCTGCCATGAGCTAAAAAATATGGACCTATCAGAACAGGGGCGTTCAGCGCGTCTGCGTCATTCCCGTGCTGAGGATCAAGGGCAAACCTGCATTGAATGCCATAAAGCCTTTGTTCATAACATGCCAGTTCGCCCTGATGACTGAGCGTGCATTTTGGATGAACGACCGCCGCCGTCCTTGGCTTAAGCTCGTTCATCCTGTTTCAGGCGTATCCTTAGTATATATTTGAGGTATTCAAGATGACCCCAAATCCACATCGATTTGTGCGCATCGTCTCGCTGACTTTAGGGCTCGTGCTTGGTTGTGTTGGCACATCAAGCTGGGCCTATGATCTGGAAAAAGAATTGCGTCTGGCGGCGATGGTGGGAGACAGCGATGCCATCAACACCCTGCTCGATCAAGGTGCGTCGGTGGATGCTGCCAATGAGTTTGGGAAAACCGCGTTGATGATGGCGGTGGAGATTGGTGCCATGGATGCGGTGGCAGTGCTGTTAAACCGTGGCGCAGATGTCAATGCGCGGACGGTGGTTGGCTGCACCGCGTTGACCTTTGCCGCTGAACATGGCCATATCGGCATCAGCGCGCTGCTGATTGAGCGCGAGGCGCATGTCCATGATCGCACCCGCGCCGGCTGGGACGCACTGATGATCGCCTCACGCTATGGCATCGTCCACATGGTCGAGCAATTGTTGATGCGCGGCGCGGATCCCAAGGCGGCGGATCGCCATCGACGCACCGCGCTGATGATGGCTGCTGAGCGCGGTTATGTCGAGGTTGTTGACCGTCTGCTTGCAGCGGGCGCGATCATCGATGGCCGTGATGAAGAGGGTGATACACCCTTGATGATGGCTGCCGATCAAGGGCAACTGGCGGTGGTGCAGCAATTGATTGATGCGGGGGCCATGCTGGATTTGCGCGATGACATCGGTGCAACCGCATTGTATTGGGCAACCCGCAATGGCCATCAACAGGTCGCTGATGCGTTGCTCACGGCAGGTGCAGATCCGAATCTTCAAGATGACGACGGGATGACACCGCTGATGGCAGCGGTGGAAACCGGTCAGGTCGAGCTGATTACGCCGCTGTTGGCTGCTGGTGCCGATGCCAGTTTAACCAACGCCAGCGGTCGCAGCGCACTGGATATGGCGCGTAGCGCCAATAAAGCCGGCATTGTTGCAATGCTGCAATCACAGTAACCATGCTGATTGATTTAACGAAGGAGGATGACAAATGACTGAATATAATAACAAATCTTTGCGCCTAGTGTTAGGTGCTGGCACGCTGCTGCTTGGGCTGAGTGCCACCGTTGTTGCTGACAGTGGCATGACGGCAACCATGCTGTCTGACACCTGTGCTGGCTGTCACGGAACAGTTGGCAACAGTGTCGGACCGGCGATTCCTAGTATTGCCGAAATGGATCCCACTGTTTTTGTGGAAACCATGGAGGGCTTTAAGGACGGGACGATTTACTCCACGGTCATGGATCGCATCGCCAAGGGCTATAGCACCAGCGATTTTGAGAAAATGGCGGAGTATTTCAAGCAGCAGACCTTTCGCCCTGCGCCCCAGCCCTTTGATGAAAGCCTTGTCGCCGCTGGCGAGGCGATGCACCAGCAGCACTGTGAACGCTGTCATATCGAGGGCGGCAGACCCCTAGCCGATGAAGAGGAATACCACATCCTCGCTGGACAATGGACACCCTATCTGCGCTACACCATGGAAGATTTTCTGGCCTATCGCCGCCCGATGGAGCGCAGAATGGCCACCGAGCTGGAGCGGCTGATCGATACCCATGGCGAAGAAGGGCTTGAGGCCGTCTGGGCATTTTATGCCAGCCAGCAATAACACGGACACGAAGGGGAGAATTGCAAAATGATGATGAAACGACGCGATTTTGTAAAAACCAGCGGCGCTTTGGCAGCAGTCAGCCTGCTGGGTATGCCACACATTGCTCGGGCAGCGGCCAAAAAAGTGGTGATTGTCGGTGGCGGCACGGGTGGGGCAACTGCCGCGAAATATCTTAAAGCCGCCGACCCCAGTGTTGAGGTCACGATCATTGAGCCGCATCGCACCTATTACACCTGTTATATGAGCAACGAGGTGATCAGCGGTGTGCGCCCCGTCGAGCGCATCATGCACAACTATGATGGGCTGCGCGGCCATGGCGTGACGGTGCTTCACGATCAAGTCACGGGGATTGATCCTGACCAGCGCAGTGTCAAGACCGCCGAGGGGCAGACGATCAGCTATGATGCCTGTGTGGTCTCGCCAGGCATCTCACTCAGCTATGACAAGATCGAGGGCTATAGTGCCGAGGTGGCGACTAAAATCCCTCATGCTTGGCAGGCAGGTGAGCAAACGCGGCTGTTGCGCGCCCAACTGGAGGCGATGGACGACGGCGGCGTGGTGATCATTGCCGCTCCTGCCGAGCCATTCCGCTGTCCACCTGGGCCCTATGAGCGCGCCAGCCAGATTGCCATGTATCTGCAACAATACAAGCCCAAATCCAAGGTGATCATTCTCGACTCCAAGGCGGGCTTTTCCAAGCAGGGGCTATTTATTCAGGGCTGGGAGCGGCTCTACGGCTATGGCACCGACAACAGCATGATCGAATGGCATCCAGGGCCTGATTCTGCGGTGATCAGCATTGATCCCGAAACCATGACTGTTGAGACTGATTTTAATGATGATTTTACCGGTGATGTCATCAACCTCATCCCGCCGCAGACTGCCGGACAGATCGCCATCGACACTGGCCTGACCGACGACAGCGGTTGGTGTCCAGTGGACATGAAGACCTTTGAGTCCAAACAACACAAAGGCATTTATGTGATTGGCGATGCCTGTATCGCCACCACCATGCCCAAATCCGCCTATTCTGCCAATAGCCAAGCCAAGGTGGCAGTGGCGGCGATTCTCGCTCGTTTCAAAGGTGAGGAGCCGGGCATTCCGTCCTATGTCAACACCTGTTACTCGATTGTTGGCAAAAACTATGGCATCTCGGTGGCGGCGGTGTATCGGCTCAGTGAGGATGGTGAGACTATTGTCGGAGTGGACGGTGCCGGCGGCTTAACGCCGATGGATGCGCCTGCCTGGGCACTGGCGCGCGAGGTCAGTTACGCCCATAGCTGGTATAACAATATCATCGATGACAGCTTCGGCTAATTCATCATCTCGACTCTTTTGTGCGCCCGCCTGGGCGCACATGTTTAACAGCCATTTTTTCCCAAAGGTCATCGCGTGCAATTCATTGATCTTGCCGCTCAATACCAACGCATTCAAGCCCCCCTACAAACCCGCTTGCAGACTGTGTTGCAACACGGGCAATACATCATGGGGCAAGAAGTGCTTGAGCTGGAAGCACAACTGGCGGCTTTGGTGGGCGTTGATCACTGTATCGCAGTCTCCAGCGGCACTGATGCCCTACTTGCCGCACTCATGGCACTTGAGATCGGCCCTGGCGATGAGGTCATCACCACACCGTTTAGCTTTTTTGCCACGGTCGAGACCATTGCTCTACTCGGCGCGATTCCAGTGTTTGTCGATATCGACCCCGCCACTTACAATCTCAATCCTGATCTAATCGCGCCAGCAATCACCGCCAAAACCAAGGCGATCTTGCCAGTGTCCTTGTATGGCCAATGCTATCATCAAGACATCAACGCCATTGCCGCCGCGCATGGGTTGCCAGTCATCGAAGACGCGGCGCAAAGTTTTGGAGCCACGATTCAAGGGCGGCGTTCTGGCAGTTTGGGTACCATCGGCTGCACCTCGTTTTTTCCCTCAAAACCCTTAGGCTGCTATGGCGATGGCGGTGCCTGCTTTACCCAAGATGCCGCGCTGGCAAAGGCGTTGCGCCAGATTCGCAATCATGGTCAAGAACAGCGCTATCAGCATGAGCGGTTGGGGATCAATGGTCGTCTGGATACGCTACAGGCAGCGGTGCTGCTCACCAAGCTAGAGATTTTTGAGCAAGAATGCCGCCAGCGCCAGCGCATTGGCGAGCGTTATTCAACATTGCTGTCGCTCTTAGGTGCTAAAATGACCAACGAGGCTGAGCATGGCGTGTTGGT
>SKYD01000218.1 GCA_007128075.1 Thiorhodovibrio sp. | reverse complement strand
TTTCATATTGAGTACGGTTTCTGACAAAGACCCATCTGCTAAGTTGTTGTTTTATAGTTTGGCTAGCGTACTCAAATTGACCGTTTCCCGTCATGTGCGAGAAACTGATAGTTGGTAAGCATGATTGGCTACAGATCAAGAACACTACCTACCACGGATTGTCGGCTGTGTCCTGGGCATCGGTGCCACGCTGACGATATTGTAGTAAAAATTTGCGGCGCAACAGTCCGCCAGGATCATCGGGGATGCGTCTCAGCCATTGATCAGCAGCCTGTTCTTGCTCCCAATCGTCGCTTTGTGCTAACGGTGACTCTAATTCATCATCAGCAGTCTCTGCGGGCGGTTGCTGTGGTTGCGCCTCCTGTTGTTGATCGAATTCATTCGCACTCGACTGTTGATTGTCTTCATTTTGCTCAGATTGATCTTGCTCGGACTCGGGCGGTTGTTGATTTGTTGAATCATCGGGCGGTTGTTGATTCTCTGAATCATCAGGCGGTTGTTGATTCTCTGAATCATCGGGCGGTGGTGGTTGCTGTTCACGCAGCAGTTGCTCAACACGATCCCGATTATAACGGGCTTCCTCCAACTTGGGATCCAGCGCCAGCGCCTGATCATAGGCGGCAAGCGCTTGTTGCAAGTCGCCACTGTATGCCAAGGCGTTGCCGCGATTGTAATGATCTATGGCGCGTTGGCCTTTGCCAAAGCTTGCCGCCGCTGCTGCATAGTCGCCCGCACGATACTGTTCAATGCCGCGCTGTTGTAGTTCAGCTTCCCGTTGATCCGCCCGCTGCCACAATGTCGAGTCAAGCGTCGAGCCAGCAGCCAAGGTCGGCGGCGGCACTAAGCCCAGCGGCATCAGCAAGATCAGGCTCCACACCCAGCCCCGACGAAATGCCAGCGCGGCAATCGGAAGCAGCAACAGCGCGATCCACGGTCCTAATTCATACCAGCGATCAGCCAAGGCATCGCTGACTTGGGTGTGGCGGATGTCAGGTGGCGCGGCGCGCAACACCTGATCTAAATCGGCATCGGTGGTGGCAATCTGGGCATAGTTGCCGCCACCTGCCGCTGCCAAAGTGCGCAATCCTGGGGTATCCACGCTAGACAGTACCGCGCCGCTGGAGGTGCGCACCCCTGGCACCTGCCCTCCGGCTGGCGTGCCAACCCCGATCACGCTAAGCCGATGCCCTGCTTCACGCAACGTGGTTGCAGCAGCCTGAGCACGGGGCACATCGGCGATATCATCGGCGAGCAGGATCACCAACCCGCGTTCCGCACCTGCTTGATCCAACAGATCCCGCGCCTTATCCAGCCCACGATCCACGCGACTGCCTTGGCGCGGCATTAAATCAGGGGTTAACACATCGAGCATGGCATGGATGGTGTTGACATCGGTGGTGAGTGGCGACACCACAAAGGCATCGCCAGCAAACACTACGAGCCCGACCTGGCCATCACGACTGCGCTCCAATAGGTCAGCAACCTTGTAACGCGCCCGCGCCAGCCGATTGGGGGTGAGGTCAGCAGTCAGCATTGACTGCGACAGATCGAGTACCAATACCCGCGCCATGGCGCTGGCAAAGGTGGGAACGGGCTGTTGCTCAAAAGTGGGATTCGCCAATCCGAGTACGGTGATGATCCAGCCAGTTGCCAGCAACCCCAGCGCGAGTTGGCGGTTGCGGCGATTGGACGCACCCCCAGCACGCAGCAGAACAGCCAACAGGTGCGGAGCAATCAGTGTTCGCCACGCTGCCGCGCCTTCAGGATCGTGTTTAAGCTGCCACCACAGCCACGCCAGCGGCAACAGTGCCACAAGCCACCACGGAGCGAGAAAATGAAAGTCAGTCAACATTGGGTTTTAGCCGCCAGCCACCGTCATCTGCTCGATCAACCACGAGCCGGTGATCGTGGCACCCGGGAAATCGTAGTCGTTGCCAATCGCCACCAGATTGGCAAACATGGTTTTAAGGTTGCCAGCAATGGTGATCTCTTCTACTGGATACTGAATCTCACCGCGCTCGACCCAAAAGCCAGCCGCACCCCGCGAATAGTCCCCGGTGACCAGATTGGCACCCTGTCCCATCAATTCAGTGACCAATAAGCCGGTGTCCATCTCGCGCAACAGTGCGCCGCGATCCTGTGCTCCCAATTCAACGGCTAGATTGCGCACCCCGCCCGCGTTGCCAGTGGTCGTCATCCCCAAGCGACAGGCGGCATATTGATCGAGCACATAGCTTTGCAGCACCCCTTCGCGGACGAAATCTTTCGCCTGCGTTGCCACGCCGTCACTATCAAAGGGTGAACTCGCCAGCCCGCGCTGTAGCCGAGGCTGTTCGTGGATGCGCACAAAATCAGGGAACACCGCTTGCCCTAGATGGTCGAGTAAAAAACTCGATTTGCGATACAGTCGTCCACCACTGATCGCGCTGATGAGATTGTGTAAAAGCCCTGCTGCGACCTCGGCACAAAATAACACTGGAACTTTTCGTGTGCCTAGCTGCCGAGAATTGAGTCGCGCCAGCGTCCGTTGAGCTGCCCGTTGGCCGACCGCCGCCGGAGCGGCAAGGTCTTGTGCTCTGCGAGCGGTTGTCCACCAATAATCGCGCTGCATTCCCGAATCATCTTGGGCGACGATGGCACAGCTAAAGCCATGCCGCGTGCTGGGATAGCCACCCAGAAAGCCATGGCTGTTGCCATAGACCCGCACGCTACGATGTGTTCCGAAATTGGCACCTTCTGAATTGGTGATGCGCGGATCATAATCGCGTGCCGCTGTTTCACAGGCCAGCGCCAGCTCAGTGGCCTGTTCGACGCTGATCGACCACGGATGATAGAGATCAAGATCGGGCAGCTCGCTGGCCATGAGCGCGGCATCAGCCAGCCCAGCGCAGCGATCTTCTTGGGTGTGAGTGGCGATGGTGCAGGCTTGGCGCACAGTTTCGCGCACCGCCTCAAGTCGTAAATCCGAGGTGCTTGCCGAGCCTTTGCGTTGCCCAAAGAAAACGGTAATCCCCAGCCCATGATCGCGGGTGTGTTCGACGGTCTCGACCTCGCCCATGCGCACGGCGACCTCAAGCCCGGTGCTGCTGCTGGCTGAGGCCTCAGCAGCATCCGCACCCTGGAGTCTGGCCTCGGCAAGCAGCGCGGCAATGGTGTCTTCTAGTTGAGTGCGCAAACGCTGCGGATCGTCCTGATGAAGCTGTGACATAGTGTGTTCCTATTAAGTGTCGGTGCCGCCAACGGTCAGGCCGTCGATGCGCAAGGTCGGCTGCCCGACTCCAACGGGTACGCTCTGACCTTCTTTGCCGCAACTGCCCACCCCGCTGTCAAGTGCCAAATCGTTGCCGATCATGCTGACACGGCGCAACACCTCCGGCCCGTTGCCGATCAGGGTTGCACCCTTGACGGGGCGACCAATGGTGCCATTCTCGATCAGATACGCCTCGCTGGCAGAAAAGGTAAATTTGCCCGAAGTGATGTCCACCTGTCCGCCACCAAAATTGACCGCATACAGGCCCTTGGGCACCGAGGCGATGATCTCTTGTGGGTCGCGGTCGCCTGCGAGCATGTAGGTGTTGGTCATGCGTGGCATTGGCAGATGGGCATAGGATTCACGCCGCCCATTGCCAGTGGAGGCACCGCCCATCAGTCGCGCATTGAGCCGATCCTGCATGTAACCGACCAGCACGCCGTTCTCGATCAGTGTGGTGCATTGGGTTGGCTCGCCCTCGTCATCGATGTTCAGCGAGCCACGGCGTTGCGGCAAGGTGCCATCATCAACCACCGTCACCCCGGGCGCGGCAACCTGCTCACCCAGCCGCCCGGAAAATGCCGAGGTGCCTTTGCGGTTAAAGTCGCCTTCGAGTCCATGCCCAACGGCTTCATGTAATAACACCCCAGGCCAGCCGTTGCCCAAGACCACGGTCATGTGCCCGGCTGGGGCAGCGGTCGCCTCCAGATTGACCAACGCCTGGCGCACTGCCTCGCGGGCAAAGCCTTGTGCTCGCTCATCTTCGAGAAAATAATGCAGATCGCGCCGCGCACCACCGCCCATCGAGCCTTGTTCACGGCGGTCTTGGTGTTGGGCAATCACATTGACATTGAGCCGAATCAGCGGGCGCACATCAGCACTCAAGCGTCCATCATCGCCAACGACGAGAATAATATCCTGCACCGCCGCCAGGCTGACGATGACCTCGGCAACTCGGGGATCAGCAGCGCGCGCCACGGCATCAACCTGTTGCAATAACTGAATTTTATCTGCATCGGCTAGGCTGGGGATTGGATCAAGCAGAGGATAGAGTTGATGCGGCGCGTTTAAGCGGGCAATGCGGGTGCGACCGTCGCGTTGATCGCGGGCAATGGCGCTGGCAGTGCGCGCTGCCTGTTCCAACGCGGCAAAATGTAGCTCATCGGAATAGGCAAAGCCGGTTTTTTCGCCACTGATGGCGCGCACCCCAACACCCATTTCGATGTTGAAATGCCCCTCTTTGACAATGCCATCTTCGAGCATCCAGGATTGCATGCGGCTGTGTTGAAAATACAGATCGGCAGCATCAATCGCCGGACTGTTGAGGATTCCTAACAGACGGTCAAGCTCTCGCTCAGAAAGCCCCGCAGGGTCAAGAATTTGTTCACGGGCAATCGCAATCGGATCATTCATAGAATAAAAATAGATTGATTAAAGAATAAGATGAAGCACCTCGCCCAGTTGTCGAAACAACTGGCGCGAAGTCTTTGGGCGACCGCGTTCGAGGTCACGGCGGGCAGCAACAATTATGACAGAATCACAAATGATCTGGTCAATTTGGTGTGCGGGGGGCTAGGCGGACGCTGTGTCTAAAAAAGTCACTGCAACCAGATGGCTTTGCGGTTTTGATGACACCCGGACGACTTGACCACGCCGACACAGCGGAGCGGTGTTGTGCCCCTGTCCCATCACGATAAAATCAATCTGTTCGCCAAGATTGAGATGACAGGGACAAAAAAACGCACAGCCACTGGCACTAATATCAATCAGTTGCACGCGCAGCGTTTCGTTAGTTTCTATTCGTTTAATATCGGCATCAGTTTGTGCCGATAGCCGCATAAAATGGCGGCGGTCATCTTCTTGCAACATGTTCGCTTCCTAAATCAATCACCGCCGAGCGACACAGCGGGTATAGTTATTACATGGTGTGTGTTGAACGCTCAGATTCGAGCAATCCAGCCAGATATTCCTCAATTTTGCGCCGCGCGATGCCCTTATCTTGATCACTAAACTGGATACCAACGCCAACAGCGCGGTTGCCCTCAGCGCCAGCCGGGGTGATCCAGATGATTTTACCTGCCACCGGAATCCGCTCGCTCTCCTGCATCAGTTGCAATAACAAAAACAGTTCATCACCGAGTTGATAGCGTTTGTTGGTGGGAATAAACAGCCCACCATTTTTAATAAAAGGCATATACGCCGCATAGAGTGCATTTTTGTCTTTGATTGCAAAGCTTAGGATGCGCTGGCGGTTGCGCTTTTTTTCTTGATCCGTGTTATCCATGAATAAAAACTCAACGCGAAAGCAACGCCCAGCGTATCAGCAGTGCCTCTAATAATAGCGTTTTATTCACTGGAGCGGTAATGAGTCGCTGTGCCTTAAAGACTTCTTGCAATAGACGATGCACTGACGCGGCATCAAGTCCTGCGGTCAGCGGCAACAAAACGCCGCGTTTATCGGGATGATTTAAAAACGCCACCTGCGGATTGCATTGCAGCCGCAACAAATCCCCCAGCCAGCCTGCAAACACGCTCAATACTAATCCGAGATCGCGCCGCTGCCAAGTGGCAGCCAAGGCTAGCGGATCCAGACGCGCCTTGGTTAAGGCACTTAGCTCTTCAAAGAGTGTTTCGCGCAAGGTTAGCAGTTCGCCTGTTGCCAACTCAAGCGCTCGCAGTGGCGCACCCGCTGCCAGATGCAACAACAACTCGGGAGATGCGGTGTTGGGTAGCCGTGTTTGCAGCCAAGGAACAGCAACAGCCGCTGAGGGAACTGCAATCACTATGCGTTGACAGCGACTGAGAATGGTCGC
>SKYD01000248.1 GCA_007128075.1 Thiorhodovibrio sp. | reverse complement strand
CCAGTTTTTGACTGCCATCGCGGCCCTCCCCGGCGCACCTGAGGGCATCGATGCCTTAGAAGAGCCGTTGCGGCAGCCCACGGTTGCAACGCTTGCTGCTCTGCAAGCCCATACTGCGATTCCACTGGCAATGGATGAATCGCTTGCTGGACAATGGGCAGACTGTGACATCGCCAACCTGCCCGTGCGCCGCTTGGTGCTCAAACCCGGGGTGATTGGTGGGCTGCGTCCCACACTGGCGCTGGCACAGCAGGCACTGGCAGCAGGCATTGAGCCAGTGCTAACCAGTTTGGTTGAATCGGCAGCGGGACTGTGGGCGCAAGCACAGCTTGCGGCGGCACTGCCGTGCGCGCTAACCCACGGGCTGGCAACTGCCACCTGGCTGGCGGCTGATCTTGGTGCCCCACCATTGCCACAAAACGGCGTGATCCGTTTGCCCGCTGAGTCAGGTAGTGGGTTTGTGTTTAACAGCGGAAACTTGGCTTCTAGCCAGTTAGCCAAAATTTAAAGAGGAAACATCATGGATCCCAACTTGAGAGCACTCTCGCAAGTACCACGCCACCCCTGGGATGCTGATCCAGCGACCTGGTACTTTGATTTATTGACTGATCGTGTCTTCAGTGCCTTGCCTAGCTTAGCGGCGATGTCTTTACCGCCGTGGAGCGACCTGCTTCAGGGCATCAAGCAGTTCTATGGCGATCTGGAATCACCTCGACATGCGTTGAATTTGGAGCCGCTTGACTGGGGAGAGCGCTTGCAAGAGCCGCAGATTACTAAAACCCTGTGTACTTATCTTGATCCCCAAGTCGGCGCGGAGGGAGTCTCCCGATGTGCCCTTTTTTTGAAAACCCTGTTTGAACTCAGTGGTGTTTCCTGGCTGGAGACCAGCACCTTGACGGCTGCTGAGTTGCAAGTCGTTGCCGAACAACGCATCGCCGGGCGCAAAAAGTCGCAGAGTCTTGATTTGCTCATAGAAATAGCACAAAATGGTGTAACAAGAGCGGTGGTGATGAAATTTAAATTTGAGCAGCACGCTAGCAAAGGACAACTCAACAACATCGCGAAATGGACTCACAAGCAATACGAAGACTGCTTGCTCTTTTTGGTTGTGCCAAATCCCGATAAACAGGGCCATATTCGGAGCGAGCATCCGAACTGGCATATGCTGTCTTGGCAAACCCTGTTGCGCCGATTGGAGCTGAACATGTTGCCCAGTCCAGCAGACATCGATCACCAACAATATCGTCTTTTTCGCCGCACCATGTTGCAACTCGCCATAGGAATTTAAACCATGAAAATCACTCTCCCCGAAAGTGTCAAAAGTTATTGCGTTTCGCGTGGTGTACGCACCGCAATCAATAGCTTGTCCGAGCAGGATGATAGCTATCTGCCAGATCACTTGGATTGGGACGAACTTCCCAGTTACTTCCAGAGTATTCTCGCTGCCAAGACGGTGAAAACGGATTTTGCACTGCTTGTGCTACAGCTTTGGGATGCGATTTGGAAGCCAGCCTTGGAAGCCTGTGCAGTGACTAAGCCTTGGATGATTGATGACATGCAGACAGAAGATACACCGCCTTCATTGGAGACGCTGTGGGAGGTGGGTCTGTACAGAACGCATTATCATCCACGAGACGAAAATGCGCGAATTGACACTTACATCGGCCTTGCCGTTGAGCAAAACCAGTTGCAGATCTCTCTTAGTCTAGCTTCTTGGGATGCTGAGGAAGAAGCACAGGAAATCACTCTGTCGGAGGATTGGGCTAAAGAGGATGAAAGTTGGTATAGCGCAACCAAGCAGGCAGTTCCTGCCATTGACCCAGCAACAAAAGATGTCATCGACTGTGCATCACTGCGCCAACTCGCGGAACAAGCACTGCGTCAATTGATGGACGGCTAAACTTTGTCGGTCGGGACGGGGCAGCCGCGCCTAAATTCAACGAGTCGGTTGCGATTGTGACTTTTTTTCATCCCTTTGTCACCACAACGGAGCCATTCCATGAGAAGCTTTTCTTCCTTGCTCGCCATCGCTCTCATCTTCACCCTAGCCGTTGCTCAGGCCGAGGAGGTCACGGTCGCGGTCGCGGCCAATTTCACCGCCCCAATGCAGGAGATCGCCACTGCCTTTGCCGAGGATACTGAACACCAGGCACGGACGGCCTTTGCTTCTTCGGGTAGATTTTACGCCCAGATCCACAATGGCGCGCCTTTTGAAGTGTTTTTGTCCGCAGATGAGACCACGCCCGCACGGCTGGCTGAGGATGGCATGACTGTTCCCGACACCCGCTTCACCTATGCGCAAGGGTCGTTGGTGCTGTGGAGTGCTGACCCCGAGCGGATCCCCGCTGGCGAGGGCGCGGCGGTGCTCCATGCTGGAGATTTTCGCAAGTTGGCGATTGCCAATCCACGCACCGCGCCCTATGGTGCGGCGGCGATTGCCGTGATGCAGGCACTGGGTGTTGAGGACAGCTTGCGACCCAAGTTCGTGCAGGGCGAGAACCTTCCGCAAACCTATCAGTTCATCAGCACTGGCAATGCCGAGCTGGGCTTTGTGGCGTTGTCGCAGGTGATCAAGGACGGCGAGATCAGCGCGGGTTCAGGCTGGTTGGTGCCAGAGGAGCTGCACGCGCCGATTCGCCAGGACGCGGTGCTACTCACCCGCGGTGCCGATAATCCTGCGGCGCGGGCACTGCTGGACTATCTTCAAGGCGAGCGCGCCCAGGCGATCATCCGCGCTTACGGCTACCATCTGCCCAATTAGGACGCAGCCCCATGGGATTGGGATTCAGTGATGCTGATCTGCAAGCCATTTGGCTGACTGCGCGCCTGGCGGGTTTGACCACGGTGCTGCTGTTGATCATCGGCACACCCATTGCTTGGTGGCTGGCGCGCACCCGTTCACGGCTGAAAGCTGTGGTCGGTGCTGTGGTCGCGCTGCCGCTGGTGTTGCCGGCGACGGTGATGGGCTTCTATCTGTTGCTGGTGATGGGACCACAGGGCCCGGTTGGTCAACTCACTCAATCACTTGGCATCGGGCTGCTGCCTTTTACTTTCTGGGGTCTGCTGCTGGCCTCGGTGTTTTATTCCATGCCCTTTGTGGTGCAGCCGATTCAAAACGCCATCGAGGCCCTTGGTGAACGGCCGCTGGAGGTCGCCGCCACCTTGCGTGCTGGCCCCTGGGATCGATTTTTCACGGTGGTGGTGCCGCTGGCGCGACCAGGCTTTTTCACCGCTGCCATTCTCGGCTTTGCCCACACCGTGGGCGAGTTCGGCGTGGTGCTGATGATCGGCGGCAATATCCCCGGCGCCACCCGGGTGGTTTCGGTACAGATTTACGACTATGTGGAGGCGATGGACTACGCACAGGCGCATTGGCTGGCGGGCAGTATGGTGGTTTTTTCCTTCGTGGTGCTGCTGGCACTCTATACCCTCAATCCCCAGGTCCGGCGGTTTTGATGGCACAGAATGGGATTCAGGCGCGTTTCGCGCTCGACTATGGCGACTTCTCGCTCAAGGTCGATCTCGACCTACCAGGCCGTGGCGTGACTGCGCTGTTTGGTCATTCTGGCTCAGGCAAGACCACGCTGTTGCGGCTGATCGCGGGGCTGAATCGCACCCGTGATGGCTATCTGCGTGTCAATGGTGTGCTGTGGCAGGAAGGCAAGCAATTTGTGCCCACCCACCACCGTCCGCTGGGCTATGTGTTTCAAGAAGCGAGTTTGTTTGCGCATCTGACCGCACGCGGCAATCTCGCTTATGGCATGAAACGGGCAGGCAACGCCGCCATGGGGCGAGACGCGCTCGATCAGGCGGTCGAACTACTCGGCATCAGCCACCTGCTGGAGCGCCGTCCGCACCAGCTTTCCGGTGGTGAACGCCAGCGCGTCGCCATTGCCCGGGCGCTGGCAGTGCAGCCGCGCTTGCTGCTGATGGACGAGCCGTTGGCGGCGCTCGATCTCAAGCGCAAGCGCGAGATTCTGCCCTATCTGGAGCGACTACACGATACGCTGGAAATTCCCGTGCTCTATGTGACGCATTCACCCGATGAGGTGGCACGGCTTGCCGATACCGTGGTGATGTTGGAACAGGGGCAGGTGCGTACACAGGGGTCAGTCAGCGCGCTGTTTAGTCGGCTGGATCTCACTTTGGCGCAAGATCAGGATGCCAGCGCCATCATCGAGGCGGTGGTGCTCAGTCACGACGACCACTACGCACTGACACGGCTGAAAATTGCCGGAGGGCATCTGAGCGTCGCTCGCTTGCAGCGTCATGTGGGCGAATTGGTGCGGATACGCATCCATGCCCGCGATGTCAGCTTGGCACTGGATGAGCCGGGCACCTCAAGCATCGTCAACATTTTGCCTGCGCAGATTTTGGAGCTGCGCGAGCTTGAACAGGCGCAGATGGTGGTGAAACTGGGCATTGGCAGCAGCGAACAAACGCTGTTGCTGGCACGCATCACCCGCCATTCATGCGACCGACTGCGGCTGCATCAGGGGCAATCGCTGTTTGCCCAGGTCAAAGCAGTGGCGCTGATGGATTAATCGCATTTATTACACCAAAACCAGTTGATAAGAGACTTAAAATGCCGAAAACAGTGATTTTTTACGAAAAACCTGGCTGTATTTCCAATGGCAAACAAAAGGCGCTGTTGCGCACGCTCGGCCATGAACTCAGTGTTCGCAATCTGCTCGAAGAACCGTGGACGGCGGCGCAGCTGCGGCCTTTCTTTGGCGATTTGCCTGTGTGCGATTGGTTTAATCCAACCGCGCCTCGGATCAAAGCCGGCGAGGTGCAGCCAGCCGCAGTGGACGAAGCCACCGCACTGGCGCTGATGGTCGCTGATCCACTGCTAATCCGCCGCCCTTTGATCGATTCCGAGTTCGGCTGCGGCTGCGGCTTCGCCGCCAGCCCGTTGCTCACCGCGCTCGGCGTTGATCTGCAACCGGAACAAGATCTCCAATCCTGTTCGCAGATTGGCACTGATCCTCACTGTGACCTGCCCGTCGCGCTGGCGTAATAAGCCGGCGGTCGCACTCGCCATGCGCTTGCGCATTGTCGGCAAGCGCAGAATTTGTTAATTTAGCTGCTGTGTGGTGTCCAACAAACCCTTCCGATTCACGCCTGCATCTTTTATTGAAAAATTCAATGACTCAGTTTGTTTTTATCACCGGCGGTGTGGTCTCGTCCTTAGGCAAAGGCATCGCCTCGGCCTCGCTTGGCGCGTTGCTGGAGGCGCGTGGTTTGCAAGTGACCATGATCAAGCTCGATCCTTACATCAATGTCGATCCGGGCACCATGAGCCCGTTTCAGCATGGCGAGGTCTATGTCACCGACGATGGCGCGGAGACCGATCTTGACCTTGGGCACTACGAGCGTTTTTTGCGCACCCGCATGGGGCGCAACAACAATTTCACCACCGGTCAGATTTATGATCAGGTGATCCGCAAAGAGCGCCGTGGTGACTATCTCGGTGGCACGGTGCAGGTGATTCCCCATATCACCGATTACATCAAACAGTGCATTCGGCTGGGGGCGGGCGATGCTGATCTGGCACTGGTCGAGATTGGCGGCACCGTCGGCGATATTGAATCGCTGCCCTTTTTAGAAGCCATTCGCCAGATGCGGGTCGAGCTGGGGCGCAGTCAGGCGCTGTTTATGCACCTCACCTTGGTGCCTTATATCCGCACCGCTGGTGAGATCAAAACCAAGCCGACCCAGCATTCAGTCAAAGAACTGCGCTCGATTGGTATTCAGCCCGATATTTTGCTGTGTCGTGCCGAGCACAATCTACCCGCCGATGAGCGGCGCAAGATCGCGTTGTTTACCAATGTTCCCGAAGAGGCGGTCATCTCGGCTGTCGATGCCGACAACATCTATCGCATCCCGCTGTTATTGCATGAACAACAGCTCGATGAGCTGGTGGTGCGCCAGTTAGGGCTTGAGGCACCTGCGGCGAACTTGAGCGAATGGCAAGCGGTGTTGGATGGTCTTGCTCAGTCCACGGCTGAGATTGATATTGCCATGGTCGGCAAATACACCGATCTCACTGAGGCGTATAAATCGTTGTCCGAGGCGCTGGCGCATGCTGGCATTCAT
>SKYD01000065.1 GCA_007128075.1 Thiorhodovibrio sp. | reverse complement strand
GGGTATCGGGAAACAGGGTTTTTTCGTCGCCCAATACCTCAAGTTTCACCAAATTGTGCCCATCAAGCAGCTCACGGGCGAGACGACAGGTGCGCACTGCCGAATCCACATCATAACAACCCGCGGTGTTGGGCAGGATGGTATAACGCTTAGGTGAAAGCACATCGAGAATGTTTGGCTCATCGGGATTTTGCCCGATGTTGGTGCGGCGCAGCGCAATGGTGACAATCTCAGCGCCGCTGGCCTCAATCGCCTGGCGAGTTTGTTCCAGGTCGCGGTATTTGCCAGTGCCAACCAAAAGCCGCGAATGGTAAGTGCGCCCAGCGAGGGTGAAGCCTTGTTCAGTGGGTGTGTTAGTCATCGAAGTGTCTTTGTAAAGTCTAAATATTAGGGAGTCGCACGCCAAGCGGGCGGCGAAAGATCACGATGATCGCGCATCGCAACAGCATAACAGGCTATACTAACCGATTCTAGTCTTTCCGTATGAAGCGCGGGGCATCGGGTTGGTCTGTGGATACTGGGCTGCGCGACCGCGCATGCCCTGTGGGCAGCGGATGACGGGCGTGCTCGTTCAGTGTCCGATATTGTACGATTGATCTGCCAAGTAGCAACACCAGGAGTCGGCGTCACCATCACCGGCGGCGAACCCTTCCAGCAACCCCAGGCGCTGCTGGAACTGGTGCGCGAGCTTTCACCGCATCATGGGGATATTCTAGTGTATAGCGGTTATCGTCTCGCCGAGCTATTGGCGATGCACAACCCGACCATTGAGCCGTGACGATCCGCTGTCGGCGAAGGCGCAAGCCGCTGCCAATAGCGCGAGTAGCGAGGATAACATCACAGTGATGCTGTTTGTTGTTACCACAATGGGAGAAAATATCATGATTGTGAACAGAGAAGTGATTAAATCCGAAATCGACCTTGTCGATACTCAATATTTGGATACCCTGTATCGTATTGTGAAATCCTTGCAAATGCAAATCACGCGAGAGCCACAATCAGGGTTGATGGCGAACCTGAAAACCGTGAAAATTTCTGGTCCCAAAGATTTTGCTGAAAATATCGACGCTTATTTGAGTGGCGAAAAACATGCTTAAATCGATCTTTGTGTATACTGGCTTTGTCATCGGTTTAATTAACGAACAAGATGATCACCACCATGAAGCGCAGATTTTAGCGGAACACTATGAAGGCTATCCGTTCGTCACTACGGATGCGATTTTGTTGGAAGTTGGCAATGCCCTTGCGAAACGCTTTAAAGCACAAGGTGCTGAAATTATTCATTATTTCCTGAATACTCCAGATACAACAGTGGTGCATCTTAATCCGCTGCTGTTTCGGCGTGGCTTAACCCTGTATGCAAGTCATGCTGATAAAAATTGGGGCTTGATCGACTGTGTGTCGTTTATCGTGATGCGCGAAATGGAGATTGAGGATGCACTGACCTTTGATCGCCATTTTAGTCAAGCTGGTTTTCGGTGCTTAAGCGTGGAATAACATGCTTTTCTGGTTAGTCACATTGATATTAAACTTAGTGTGCTAGGTGTCAAGTTTCACTAAATTGTGCCCATCAAACAGCTCACGGGCAAGACGACAGGTGCGCACTGCCGAATCCACATCATAACAACCCGCGGTGTTGGGCAGGATGGTATAACGCTTAGGCGAAAGCACATCGAGAATATTTGGCTCATCGGGATTTTGCCCGATGTTGGTGCGGCGCAGCGCAATGGTGACGATCTCAGCGCTGCTGGTCTCAATCCCCTGGCGGGTTTGTTCCAGATCGCGGTATTTGACACATAAATCAATAAAACACATTTTCGCAAAGCGATAACAGGGTTGCCGGGAAAAATCCCAGTAACAAAATTGCCATTCCGTTGATGCTGATTGCCACGCGGGCATCGCCGCTGATCGCCAATGGCAGCTCAGTGGTTGGCTGGTCGAAGTAGATCATCTTGACCACGCGCAGATAATAAAACGCGCCGATGATCGAGAACGCCACTGCCACCACCGCCAGCCAGGTCAGGCCAATACTGACCACGGCATCGAGCACCAACAGCTTGGCAATAAAGCCCACGGCTGGCGGCACTCCCGCCATTGAAAACATCATCAGCGCCATCATCGCCGCAAGCCAGCTATCGCGGTCATTCAGCCCCTTGATATCCGTGAGCTCTTGGACATCCGCGCCTTGGGTTGAGAGCATCGCCAGCACGCCAAAGGCACCGGCGGACATCAAAGCGTAGATAATGGTGTAGAACATCGCCGCAGCATAGCCTTCTTGGGTTCCCGCCAACAGCCCCAGAAAGATAAAACCGACATGGGCAATGGTCGAATACGCCAACATGCGCTTGATGTTGGTTTGTGCCACCGCGACGACATTGCCCAATGCCATCGACAGCACCGCTAAAATAATTAAAATCTGCCCCCAATCGGGCTGCAAGCCGCCAAGCGCCTGAATCAGAATCCGCACCGCCATTGCAAATGCAGCGACCTTGGGCGCACTGGAAATCAACAGCACAATCGGCGTGGGCGCGCCCTGATAGACATCCGGCATCCAGGTATGAAAGGGCACCGCACCAAACTTAAACGCCACCCCGATCAACACAAACACCATGCCCAGCGTCAGCACTTTGTTGCTCATGCCGTCGGCGATGACCTGCTCGGCAACCTCAGCAAAACCAAAGCCGCCGCTGGCACCATAGAGCATCGAGATGCCGTAGAGCAGCAACCCCGAGCCAAGCGCACCGAGGACAAAATATTTCATTGCCGCCTCAGCGCCCACGGTGGACTCTCGATCAAACGCCACCAGTGCATACAAACACAGCGCCAACAGTTCCAGCCCCAGATAGAGGGTTAAAAAGCTATTGGCAGACACCATGATCAACATGCCCAGGGTGGCAAATAAAATCAGCGCATGGTATTCGCCCACCCACAGCTTGCGCTCGCGCATATACTCGCGTGAATAGACAAACAACAACAAATTGACAACCAAAATCACGCCCTTGAGCACATCGCTTAACGGATCGCGCACAAAGCTGGCACTAAATGCCAAGGTTGCGCCTGGCTCACTGACCAGACCAATCGCGCCCAAAGCGGCACCGAGACCGAGAATGGTGAGGGTGTGATTGAGGCCGCGCTGATCATCGCGCAGGTAAAGATCAGCAATCAGCACCACACAGGCGGTGATCAGCAGCACCAGCTCAGGCAGGACAGCGATCAAGGACGCAGATTCAAAAGGCATGATGAGTCTTCCAAATGTTATTTAAGCGACTGCGCAATCTCAGCCGCCACCCCGGGGATTTTGCTGACCTGAATCTGCTCGACCAGATGCTGGAGCGTCGGCTCCATGACATCAACCAGTGGTTTTGGCCAGATGCCAATCGCCAGCACCGCAGCGGCAAGCACCCCAAGATTGAGCATCTCACGGCGATTGATATCCTGGAGTTTGGCAACCTTGTCGTTGCCGATCTCGCCAAAGATCACCCGCTTGACCATCCACAGCGTGAAAGCAGCAGCAAGGATCAAGGTGGTTGCTGCCAAGAAGGCATACCAAAAATCAGCACGAAACGCGGCAAGGATCACCATTAACTCGCCAACAAACCCCGAGGTGCCAGGCAGCCCGGCATTCGCCATCGCAAAAAAGACAACAAAGGCACCAAACCAGGGCATGACATGAATCACGCCGCCATAGTCGGCAATCTCGCGGCTGTGTACACGATCATACAGCACCCCGACGCATAAAAACAGCGCACCGGAGATAAAGCCATGCGAGATCATCTGCACCATGCCGCCTTCCAGCGCCATGACCGCACCCGAGGTGACTTCGGGACGACGAAAGATCGCAAAGATAATAAAAAAGCCCAGGGTAACAAATCCCATGTGCGCAATTGAGGAATAGGCAATGAGCTTTTTCATGTCCTTTTGCACCAGTGCCACAAAACCAATATACACAATGGCAATCAGCGACAAGGCAATGATCAGCCCATCTAAACTGGCACTGGCATCGGGCGTGATTGGCAGACTAAAGCGTAAAAAGCCATAGCCACCGATTTTCAGCATGATCGCGGCTAGAATCACTGAGCCGCCAGTGGGTGCCTCAACATGGGCATCGGGCAGCCAAGTATGCACCGGAAACATCGGCACCTTGACCGCAAAGGCAAGCAAAAAGGCGATAAAAATCAAAACCTGAGCGGTCATGCCCAGCGGCAGTTGCTGGAAATCAAGAATGCTGAAACTTCCGGCTTGGAAATACATGTAGATCAAGGCGACCAGCATGAACACCGAGCCAAAGAAGGTATACAAGAAAAATTTAATCGTGGCATAAACCCGATTGGGACCGCCCCAGATACCGATAATAATAAACATCGGAATCAGCATCGCTTCCCAAAAGACATAAAACAAAATGGCATCGAGTGCTGAAAACACCCCGACCATAATGCCTTCCATGATCAAAAATGCCGCCATGTAATGCGAAGGCTTGTAAGTAATGACCTCCCAGCCAGCGATGACCACAAACATGGTGATAAAAGTGGTCAGGATAATCAACGGCATGGAAATGCCATCAACGCCCAGATAATAATAGACATTAAATGACGGAATCCAGGGCGTGCGCTCAATAAATTGAATGCCGCCATGCGGGTTAAAATTCAGCCATAGCGGCAGGCTCACCAAAAATGTCAGCACAGCAACAATCAATGCCAGCCATTTGGTTAGTTCGGCGGTTTTATCACCGCTCACAATCACGGCAACCCCACCAAGAATTGGCAGCCAGATCGTCAGCGTTAGCCAAGGAAACTCAATCATTCCGGTTGCTCTCCGTTATTATTTCGACACAGCTAATGGCTTGTACGCTTTCATAAATTTACCTGTCCTTTGGCTAAAGGCGCGTTGGTTGATGATGAGCAATCACCCGCTCAACGATTGTCTCAGCATCGGCTTTGGCTTGTTGCCACAACCGCGAACGCTGTTCGGCTAACATTTTTTGTTTTCTCTCAAAAAAGCGGCGAACATCATTGTAGTCAAAGTCGTTTGTGGGGTGCATCTCATTTAGGTAAATTATAACGAACCGCTTCTTTATCGACTACAATTAGCTTCTCTTTCTTCATTTTATTAATAATTTCAAGAATATCGGATTCTTTTAGTTTTTTCATAAATAAAGAATTGATGGTTGTCGATAATGTTGATACTTTACGAGGGCGCGATTGACCTCGTTTAACTAAATCACCGACCACTTTTTCAATTTTTTGATCTAAAGGAGTAGCTTTAAAGGTATCTACCTTGCTAGCGACTTGTTTTTCATCTTTATTTTTTGATGTAATGTTTAAAATTTCTACTATATCTTTCACTCGCTGTGCAGGAACCTTCTTTTCTTTAAGGTGTTCAATTAATGGATCAAATCCAGTATCTTTAGAAACAATATAAAAGCAATGCCCTTTTTCGCGTGCGGATAGAACACCGATGTAATATGCAATATGGAAATCTAAAGCATTAGAACCGTTGCCACTAATTTTAACATATTCCGCTTTATTACCGAGTGATTGCAATGCAGCCGCAAGATCAAAAGGTATTTTCTCTTGATTCGCACCAACAAACACAATGACCTTAAAAAAGTCATGCTCGATAAGCAACGATAAGTTATCTGGCTTTACATTTTCGTAGTCGATCAGCACATAATTGGTCTTCAATACGCATCAACCTTCAAAAACAATTCGTGCTATATTACAGTGCCACATAAATCGTCAGCATCACCACCAACCCAATGATCATGGCAATCGCATAGTGATATAACAGCCCCGATTGTAGCCAGCGCACCCGTTCGGCAATCCAGCCGACAGCACGCGCCGAGCCATTGACCACTGCGCCGTCAATGATGGTGCGATCACCGGTCGTCCACAATGCCTGACCAAGTGCGCGCCCACCACCGGCAAAGATACGCTGGTTAAAGTCATCAAACCCGTATTTATCGTTCAGAATTTTGGTCAGCGGGCCGGCTTTGTCTTGCAGCCAGAGGTCGATATTGGGATTGATCTTATGCCACAGCCACCAGATCACCGTTGCCAGTACAAGCCCTGACATTGCCAGCACAAATGGCAGCCCGTGCATTCCGT
>SKYD01000122.1 GCA_007128075.1 Thiorhodovibrio sp. | reverse complement strand
TCTGGAGATCGAAATCGAGAATTTCCAGATCGAGCTTGCCGGCCTCGATTTTAGAAAAATCGAGGATGTCATTGATCAGCGTGAGCAGCGACTCGCCACTGGATTTGACAATCTCGGCATAGCGGCGCTGTTCGGGGCTGAGCTCAGTGTCGAGCAGGATATTGGTCATGCCGATGACCCCATTCATCGGGGTGCGGATCTCGTGGCTCATGTTCGCCAAAAATTCGCTCTTGGCGCGGTTGGCACTCTCGGCTTGCGCCATTGCCTGTTCGAGTTCGTGGTTGGTGGTGAGCAGCTTTTGTTCGGCGCGTTTATGCTCGGTCACATCCACTTGCACACCAAAATGGCCGGTGATGCGCCCTTGCTCATCATACAGACAGATATAATCACCTTCGATGTGCATCGGGGTGCCGTCTAGCTTCTGCTCAAAGGTTTCGGTTTGCCAGCGCCCCTTGTCAAACAGCTCATACCAGACTTGCTTGGCATGGTCGAGGTTGTGCTGGAATAGTGCACGCAAGCTGATGCCGATAAACTCCTGTTCGGTCGCCCCGTACTGGTCGAGCATCGCCTGATTGGCTTTGGTCATGCGCAGATGATCGAGCGTATACTCCAGCAGCTTGTCTTTATCTGCGTCCGCATCATTCCAGGCAATCGGCTCATCGAGCATACACACGAAAAAGCCATGCAGTGACTGCGAGAAAAACAGATCGAGCTGGCGCTGACTGGCACGCAGGGCGCGGCGGGCAAGTTGACCGCGCACCAACAGCAGCACCAGCGTCGCCAGCACCAACACAATCCCCAATCCAGCGAGCCAAAATTGTTCAATCAGGGATTGCAGGGTGATTGCGCCGTAGTTCTCGAACGGGGGCAGGCGCAGGGTACGCGCCAACTCTTCCACCGGCAGATAGTCGGCTGGAATCGTATAGCCGTGGATACCCGCCGCGATGGCTGCTGGATGGTCAGATTCGAGCGACAGCAAGGCAGCCGTGAAATGGCGCATGGTGTGTTCAGCGACATGGGGCAGCGCAAACACTGGCCATTCGGGATAGAGCCGCGTCGAACTGAGCATCGGGAAATGCGCAAAGGTTTGCGGGTTGATCAGCTTGATCTCCGCCATCTCAAACTCACCATCTTCGAGCATCGTCTCGATGATGCCATTGCGCACAAAGGCGACATCAACCTCACGGCGTAACAGGGCACGGATTGCCTCCTGATGCACCGCCGTTTCCACGATTCGGTACGCATCGGATCGAACGCCTGCCAACGCCAGCTCATACGCCTGAGCGCGGTATCCCCCCATGTGATTGAGACTCGGCGCTGCCACCGTTTTGCTACGAAGATCGCTCAGATGATTGATGTCGGTTCGCTCAGCGTGGGTTGCAATCACGCCTGCCAAATAGCGCACTGGATTCCCTTCTGGATCCAGCGGCACCAAGGTTGCAATCACGCCCGAGAGTGGATAGGTGCGGCGAGCCACCAGAAAATGCGTGGGATTGGTGGTCACAAAATCCAATGCTTGCCGCTCAATGCCGTCGTAGATCTTCTCCATCGGCAGCACATGCAAAGTGACGCGGTAATTGGGCAAGGTCTCATCGAGATAGCGGGCAATGGGCGCGTACATTGCCGTGGTTTCTTCAATGCCACGAAAGGCAAACACCCCCCAGCGGATGACCTCGGTGGGCGGCTCAGTCGCGCTAGGTTGCGCCTGAGCTGCGACCAGGCTACTGCCGATGAGTAGCAGCAGTATAAAAATCAAGCTCTTTACGCAGTTGAGAAAGCGCATCACTTTTCCAAGTTAGCTGACCGGTCAGAAGAAGGGTAAAGCAAAAAACTGTTCTTGACTATTTTTTCAGATTTTATCTATAATCTTCAACTTATAGATTAAGTTTTGATGTAGCGGTATCAAAAGTTAGAAACTTTTTGCTGCCGTTTTTTCACCGCACCCCAATGCGGGTACCTTTTTTGATTTAAAGTGCCCAAGACTGCGGGAGGATTTTCCTGCGCATCACCAGTTGATGCAGGGAATCCGGCGGTATTTTTTTTGAAAACGCGATTGTGACACTTTGTCGTTTTGGCGTTTTTCTCATCGCTTGAGCGCGGGTGGCGGAACTGGTAGACGCGCTGGATTTAGGTTCCAGTGGAGTATTCCGTGGGGGTTCGAGTCCCCCCCTGCGCACCAACTCAATATAGCACACTTCTTGTAGATGACCACTCAACGGACGGACAACACTCCTGCACTGCATGACGAACTGTGGCTTGCTGAGCAGGCTGAACGCTCACTGCGGCGCTTGATGCCACGACTCGAACAACGCTTTCGTGAAACGGTCGAGGCAGGCGAATGGCAGGCGTACATTGATCGCATCGATCGCCATTTTCCCAGATTATTCAAACAACTATACCGACTCTATGGCGGTTATTACGACTTCTTTTTTCATCTGGAAAGCATCCTTGCCTCGGCCACCGAGATGTGGATGCAACGCCCGGCGGAACTAAAAGCGCTCGATGCCATGCGCGGCGCGGATCCTTATTGGTATCAATCCAGCCGTATGGTCGGTGCCATGTGTTATGTGGATCTGTTCGCGGGCAATCTTGCTGCTTTGCGCGAGCGCATTCCTTATCTAAGCGAGCTAGGCATTACCTATCTGCATCTGATGCCGCTGTTTAAGGAGCCAGAAGGTGACAATGACGGTGGTTATGCTGTTAGCAGCTACCGCGAGGTTAGCCCAGCCCTTGGCACCATGGATGAGCTGGCAGAACTTGCCACCGAGCTGCGTCATCACGGCATCTCGCTTACCTTAGATTTTGTGTTCAATCACACCAGCGATGATCACGAATGGGCGTTGGCAGCACTCAACGGGGATGCGCATTATCAGAGCTATTACCGGCTGTTTCCAGATCGCACCATGCCCGATCTGTATGAAAAAACCATGCCCGAGGTGTTTAGCGAGGATCATCCTGGGGCATTCACCTATCGCACACGGATTAAACAATGGGTGTGGACAACTTTTCACACCTATCAATGGGATCTCAATTATGAGAATCCCGAGGTGTTTAATCGGATGATGGAGGAGATGCTGTTTCTTGCTAATCAGGGGGTGGAAATCCTGCGGCTCGATGCAGTGGCCTTTATCTGGAAACGCTTGGGCACCAATTCGCAAAATCTCCCCGAAGCGCATTCAATTATCCAAGCGTTTAATGCCCTTGCCAGCATTGCCGCCCCCGCGATGGTGTTCAAGTCTGAGGCGATTGTACACCCAGATGAGGTGCGCTCCTACATTGGCACTGACGAATGTCCGCTGTCCTATAACCCGCAGTTGATGGCGTTGCTGTGGGAGGCACTGGCGACCCGCGATGTCCGCGTGTTACAGCGGGCAATGCGCGATCGCTTCAATATTCCTAGCGGCTGTGCCTGGGTCAACTATGTACGCTGTCACGATGACATCGGCTGGGCATTTGCCGATGATGATGTTGAGGCAGTTGGCTTTGAGCCAAGCTCGCATCGTCGATTTCTTACCCGCTTTTACACTGGCCGCTTTGATGGCAGCTTTGCCTGCGGCGCACCATTTCAAGAAGACCCCAAAACCGGCGATGCGCGGGTGTCGGGCAGTTGCGCCTCGCTCACGGGCGTTGAACAGGCACTTGCTGAGAACAACGCTGACAAGCTAGAGCTTGCCATTCGCCGCATCTTATTGATTCACGGCGTAATCATCACCATTGGCGGGATTCCGCTGCTTTATCTGGGTGACGAAATCGCCACCCTCAATGATTATAGCTATGACCAGGATGCGGAAAAGATCGGCGATTCGCGCTGGCTGCACCGCCAGCAATTTGATTGGGAACGCGCCGAACAACGCCGTGATTGCGAGACTGTGCCCGGGCGGGTTTATCAAGGGCTATTGCGCTTGCTCCAAGTCCGTGGTCAAAATCAGGCATTTTCACGCGGCGAGACCGAGATTCTCGACACTGGCAGTGCGCAGGTTTTTGGCTTTTTGCGCAGCAACGAGCAGTCAGTGGTGTTTATTCTCGCCAATTTTACTGAACATCAACAAGGACTTGAAGCGCGGCGGTTGCGCCAGATGGGCATGCGCAAAACCATGGTTGATCTGTATTCAGGACGCACCATTATTGCCACCCAAGAGCTCGTGCTGGAGCCTTATCAACTGCTGATTTTAGCGCGTCACGCTTGATGACACTGAACATCGACAACAGGATATGAGATGAAGGATTCCCCGTTTATCATCACTGTCACTACTGACAATTTTATTCAGGTTGTGATTGAAGGCTCCGCCCAGCGTCCAGTGCTGGTGGATTTTTGGGCGGATTGGTGTGCGCCCTGCCGCCAATTGATGCCGCTGCTGGCGAAGCTGGCACAGGAATACAATGGCCAATTTATTCTAGCCAAGCTCGATACCGAGGCCGAGCCAGGGTTAGCGATGGAATTTGGCATCCGCAGTCTGCCCACGGTGCAACTGTTCAAAAACGGGCAGGCGGTCGATCAATTCATGGGCGCATTGCCCGAACAGCAGATCCGCACCTTTTTAGAGCGTCACATTGACAGCCCCTCGTCAACCCAGCTCACCCAGGCCAAGCAGTGTATCGAACGCGGCGACTATGCCGCAGCGGCAGCTTGCATCGACCAAGCACGACAAGAAGCCCCTGACAACAGTGAGATTTTTTTAGCTGAGGTGCGGCTGGCAATCGCTCAAGCTGAGTTTGGCGAGGCTGAAAGCCTGCTAGAGCGCACCCCGCTGAATCTAGTCGATCATCCTGAGCTTGGCATATTGCGCGGCCAACTGCACTTTGCCAGCATTGTTGCTGATGCGCCGCCCACTGAGGTGCTAACCGCCAGGCTTAAAGAGCAGCCACAGGATAGCCAGGCGCGTTATCAGTTGGCGGCACGGGAGGCGAGTGTGGGACGGTTTGCGGCAGCACTTGAGGCGTTGTTTGCGTTGATGCAGCAGGATCGTCATTTTAACGACGATGCACCGCGCAAAATGATTCTGCTCATTTTCGAGCAGTTAGAAGATCACGACTTATTGGCAAGCTCACGCGCCCGATTGGCGCGTTTGCTGTATTAAATGGTGCCGAGAAGAGGACTTGAACCTCCACGAGCTTTCGCCCACATGGACCTGAACCATGCGCGTCTACCAATTCCGCCATCTCGGCTAACTTGATCACTTAGATCAATGACGACAGGGTGCATTTTAATGAGACAAATGTCGCTTGTCAACGCTAAACTAGCACTTTCCATTTCACCAAAGAATCGCAAACAACATAGTGGCCAGACGCAAGCAAGCCCCATCCGTTAAAACACTTGACCCGCATCGCCAACGCGAGGCGAAAAAATACGCCAACCCGATCCCTAGCCGCGAGTTTATTTTGGAACAACTGCAGGCGCAGGGGATTCCGATGGAGGCGGAAGCGATTGCGCAGTTGCTTGATTTACGCTCCGATGACGAGCGCGTTGCCCTCGAACGCCGACTCGGTGCCATGGTGCGCGATGGTCAATTGCTGCGCAATCGCCGTGCGGCCTATTGCCTGGTCAATAAAACAGATCTCGTGGCCGGGCGGGTGATTGGTCATGCCGACGGCTTTGGATTCCTAAAACCTGATGACGGCGGTGATGATCTCTATCTCTATCCCAAAGAGATGCAGGCATTGTTTCATGGTGATCGCATTGTCGCCCGCATCACGGGACGCGATCGGCGTGGACGGCTGGAAGGCTCGGTGGTCGAGATTTTAGAGCGCCGCACCCAAACCGTCGTCGGGCGGTTTTATCAAGAAAGCGGGGTTGGCTTTGTCACCCCCGACAATAAACGCCTCAATCACGACATCATCATTCCCAGTGACCGTCTCAACGGTGCCAATCAGGGACAGATCGTTGTCGCCGAGATTACCGATCAGCCCACCCGACGCACCCAGCCGATTGGTCGCATTCTCGATGTCTTAGGCGAGCAGATGGCAGCGGGCATGGAAACCGACATTGCCATCCGCGCCCACGGGCTGCCCGTTGACTGGCCCGAGCAGGTGACTGAAGAAATTCAACACTATAGCGACAGCGTACCTGACAGCGCCAAGGCCGGGCGCGTGGATCTGCGGGCATTGCCGCTGGTGACCATTGATGGGGC
>SKYD01000040.1 GCA_007128075.1 Thiorhodovibrio sp. | reverse complement strand
TTTTTGTTTCAGCGGTATCAGATGTTGGTCAAGTCAAGTAGGGGCGGTTCGCAAACCGCCCCATCAGGTTAGACGGTCTTCCTGAAGTGCTTAATTGTTACAAAATTGTCCACTTAGGGCACCCGTAACGATTATTGAAACAGTATCACTGCGTAAGAGAGCATTATCATGCGTAACACATTTCGCCTGTGGCTTACACTCTGGTTGGGCTTATTCACTGTCACTGGCTGCACTATCGATGCGGTGCGTGATGGTGAGCACTGGCTGGCGGAGACCCCAGCAACCGGGCTGGCAAGGGCTGAGGCATTAAAGGCGGCTGGCGATTCAGCACGCGCCGCAGAACACTATCTACGCTTAGCAGCCAACGCCCAGCCACCCGCACGCCAGCAATTGCAACTGTCAGCACTGGAAGCGTGGCTGAAAGCTGGGAACACCCTCGCCGCACAGCGCATTGTTGCGACCATTGATCATAGCTTGCTCACCGTTGCACAGCGCGAATGGTTGTTGCTGCTACAGGCTGAACTGGCGTTGCAAGACGGTCAGGGAATCAATGCCCTTGCCCATTTGCAACAGGTCAACGCCAATTCACTGGCCGCCCCGATGCAAGAGCTGTATCTGGCACGCTTGGCAGCCGCTTCACGGCTGGCGGGCAATCCTGCCGAGGCGGTGCTGGCGCTGGATCGTTTGGCGGCATTGCCGTTGTCGCGGGAGCGTCAGCTTGAGGTGCAGGTGGCGCTGTTGGCGACTTTGGAAGGTGTACCGCGTCAGACGCTCGCCACCTGGATGCAAGATCGGCGGCAGCGGCGACTGCACGGCTGGGCGGAATTAGCGCAACTTGTGACCCCCGCCACCCGGCTGGACACCACTTTACGCGCTCGCTTTAGTCGGTGGAGTGAGCAAAATCGCTCTCTCAATGTGTTGCCTGAATTGCCCGAGGCGTATTTTGCAGCGCGTGATGGACGCTATCGGCCAGCGATGCCGGTGACGGTGTTGTTGCCCACCAGCGGTGCGTATAGCGAGGCAGCGGCAGCAGTGCGTGCCGGGCTGGAGGCGGCTGATGCTGCCAACCGAAGCGGCGAACGACCGCAGTTGAATTTTCAAGCCGTTGGCAACAATGCCGCGACCAGTTATCAGAACGCAGTACGCGACGGGGCACAACTGGTGATTGGGCCGCTGCGCAAAGCCGCAGTTGATCGGCTTGCCACCCAAGCCACCTTGTCAGTGCCGGTGCTGGCGCTCAACCGCCCCTCAGTGGATCGCCCAACCCCTGAGCAGCTTGGTCTGTATGGCTTGGCACCAGAGGAAGAGACAGCACAGATTGCAATGCAGGCATGGCGCGCCGGACTGCGCAGTGCGCTGGTGCTCTATCCACAGGGCGATTGGGGGCGGCGCATTGCCGAGTCATTTATCAACCAGTGGCGAGCATTGGGCGGTCAGGTGGCGCATCAAGAGATCTATGGCGATGTGCGCACCGGCTATGCCGCTTCCACTGCCAGCCTGATGGCAAGCGGCAGGGGGGAGCTGGTGTTTTTGGTTGCCACCCGCTCAGTGGCTGGCGAGCTGTATCCGATTTTAGACAATGCCAATGTGCGGCGACTGCCAGTGATTGCCACCTCCCATGTTTATGACGGCGGCGACAATCCAGCACGCGACAGTGCTTTAACCGGGCTGTATTTTACCGATATTCCGTGGATGATCGAACCGCAAACCACCGGCATTGCCGCCAGCGAAGCAGCGACAAATTACCGCTCCGGCTCCTTGGCGCGGCTGTTTGCGATGGGCGTAGATGCATATCGGTTAGCACCTCGGTTTGTGACACTACGCAAGCATCCTGAACTGACAATGCACGGACTGACTGGCGGACTGAATGTTGACAGCCGAGGTCAGGTGCATCGTCGGTTACTGCTGGCACGCTTTACCGAACGCGGCGTGGCACGGGTCACCGCCATCCAACCTGCGTCTTAACTTGAACCAAGCCACAATTCTAGCCGCTATTCCAGAACCTCTGCATTCGCAGTTGGGACCAATCACGCTGTTTGACGAGATTGATTCAACCAATCGTTGGCTGATGCAGCAGGCGGCGGCTGGCGCACCGAGTGGCAGCATTTGTCTTGCCGTGCGCCAACATGCCGGACGCGGTCGTCATGGACGGTCGTGGATCTCACCTGCGGGGGGGAATCTTTATCTCTCGCTATTGTGGCGTTTTGCCATCAGCAGTGCTCAGTTAGGGGCGTTGAGTCTAGCGGTTGGTGTTGGGATAGCCAGCGCTTTGACAATGCTCGGAGCCAGCGATCTGGTGCTGAAATGGCCCAATGATCTGCACTGGCAGCGGCGCAAACTCGGCGGCATCTTGCTTGAGGTCAGCGGTGATCGTCATGCCAGTGCTGCCGTGATCGGTATCGGAATAAATCGGGTGCTTGATGCCGAACATGCAGCGATGATCGATCAGCCTTGGGTTGATCTTGCCACAGTGTTGGCGGCGACCAAGCAGCCGCTGATTGGGCACGATCTGCTGGCTGGCGCAATCATCAGTGCTTTACTCGATTTGTTGCCGCGCTATGCCACATCTGGGCTTACCGCGTTTTTAAGCGATTGGGCGCAGTTTGATGGCTATCGTGGTGAGTCAGTGACGGTGAACGGTGAAATCAGCGGGCGTTATCTGGGTATTAATTCCCAGGGGGCGCTACAGCTTGAGCAACAGGGGCAAGTGCGCTCAATCCAGTCGGGCGAGGTGCAATTATGCCGTATTTATACGCAGTGAGTAAATCATGCAACTAATGATCGATCTTGGCAATAGCGCGTTGAAATGGGCACTTTGTGACCAGAATGGAACGATGAGTGAATTGCAGCGGGCGCTGCATTATGGCGCGTTGCCAGTCGATGTGTTAGCCGCTTGGTCTGAATTGTCAGCAATTGAGCAGGTCTATGTGGCAGCGGTTGGCTCACCTGCGGTGGTCGCGGCCATTGCCCAGGTGAGTCAGGCGTGCTGGGGCTGTTCGCCACAGATCATAGATTCAGCAATGGTTGCCAAACAGATTCCGCTGCGGCTGGCTTATGCCGATCCTGCGCAGTTGGGGCTTGATCGCCAGCTCGCGCTCTGGGCAGCGCAAGCGTTGGCAGTGCCGGTGTTAATTGTCGATGCAGGGACGGCAATCACCTATGATTTATTAACTGCCGACGGCAAGCATCTTGGCGGGGTCATTCTGCCAGGGCTGAAGCTGATGCGTGAGAGCCTGCTTCAGGGTACGCGCATCCCACCGCATGAGGCGGACACAGTGGCGCATCCTTGGGGCACCAACACCGGCACGGCGATCAATGCCGCCACCTTGCACGCCCCCGCCGCACTTGCTGAAAGGCTACTACACACCAGTCAGCAGCAGTTAGGTGCCAGACCACGGCTGATTGTCACTGGCGGTGACGCTGAACAGCTACAGCCGTGGATGCCTCCGCCCGTGGAGCTGCAACCGGATTTGGTGCTCCGTGGGCTAGCGCTGGCGGTTGAATGTTTCAAGCCGCTTGCCAGTGGTCACAGACACCGCTAACATCGTGACTATTTAGCCGCTAGGAAGTCATTATGTTTCAAATTCGTGGCAGTATTGTCGCCCTCATCACCCCGATGCACCCCAATGGCGAGGTGGATCAAGACAGCTTAGCCCGTCTGGTTGAGTTTCATGTCGAGGCCGGCACGCGGGGAATTGTTGCGGTGGGAACCACGGGGGAGTCAGCCACCTTAGATGAACACGAGCACTGCGCACTGATTGCCCGCGTTGTCGAGTTAGCGGCGGGGCGGCTGGCAGTCATTGGCGGCACCGGAGCCAACTCCACCACCGAGGCGGTGCGCTTAACCCAGTGCGCTCAACAAGCGGGGGCTGATGCCGCCTTATTGGTGACCCCCTATTACAACAAGCCCACCCAAGATGGGCTGTTTTTGCACTATCAGGCGATTGCAGCAGCGGTTGATATTCCACAGATTCTTTACAATGTCCCTGGACGCACCGCCTGTGATCTGCACAATGACACCGTCGCACAGTTGGCAGCAATTCCCAACATCGTCGGCCTTAAAGATGCCACTGGCGATCTGAGCCGTTTGGCGGATTTACGGGCGCAATGTGGAGCGGATTTTCTGCTCTACAGTGGCGATGATGGCACAGGATGTGAGTTTATGCTGGGCGGTGGCGATGGGGTGATTTCGGTCACCAGCAATGTAGTTCCGCAGCAGATGCAGGCGATGTGTCAAGCGGCACTGGCTGGTGATCGACCCCGCGCCACCGCGCTGGATAGCCAATTGTCCGCTCTGCATCGAGCACTTTTTATACAATCAAACCCGATCCCAGTGAAATGGGCGCTGGCTGATCTTGGCTTGGCATCTACGGGGATCCGGTTGCCGCTGACCTGGCTGGCTCCCGAATACTACCCCGAGCTGCGTGCGGCCATGGCTGCTGCTTTGGAATCGACAGCCACTGCGGATTAGCATACACTTTGCCTTACACAATGACCGCAAAATCATCATGTCTTTGTTGCCAACTTTTGTGAAGCCTCTGGTGGCCACCAGCCTAGCCGTCGTGTTTGTTGCTGGCTGTGCGAAGCTCGACCGCCATCTACCAGATCAACGGCTAGAATATCGCCACCAACGCGAAGCTGGCGAAAATCTGGCATTGCCACCGAACATGCTGGCGGTGCAGTTTGATGACGCGCTGGATATCCCGCCGGCATCGGGCACCATGACCTATTCTGATTTTGTCAGTGAGCGGGCGCAGCGGCGCACCACCGCAGCCCAGGGCACCCAAGGCCAGGTGTTGCCCGAAGTTGCAGGGGTGGAATTGCAACGCAGCGGCGATCAGCGTTGGCTCAACATCCAGGCACCGCCGGCAGCGGTTTGGCCACAGGTCATCGACTTTTGGCGACAGCAAGGCATTTTGTTGATCGAGCAGGATCCCGCCATCGGAGTCATTAAAACCGATTGGATCGAGAACCGTGCAGAGATTCGTAGCGATTTTGTCACCCGTTTGATGCGCCGCATTGCCGATGGTTTGTATGCCACCTCCAGCCGCGATCAATTCCGCGTGCGGATCGATCAGGGGCAAACCAGCGGCATCACTGAGCTACATCTATCGCATCGTGGAATGCAAGAACGATTGGCGAGCACCGTGTTAGGCGATGAAAGCCGCACCATCTGGGAGCCAAGCGGTAGCGATCCCGACACAGAAGCACTGATGCTGCGCCGTCTTATGCTGCATCTGGGGGCATCGAGCGATCAAGTGAATCGTCAACTCGCCACCCGCCGTGTTGAGCGCACTGTACCAGCCCCTGTTGAGCTAATCAGCAGCGATGGCACAGCCATGTTGATGGTGCCACACAGCTTCCGCGATGCCTGGCGCATGGTTGGTCTGGCACTGGATCGCGCTGGCTTTGCTGTCGAAGATCGCGACCGCAGTCAAGGTGTGTTTTATGTGCGCTACGATGCCCAGAGCCAAGCGCAAGCTGCCCGTCGCCCCGGGCTGTTGGCACGGCTGCTGCGCCGCGACACGCAACGCCAAAACGCTGTTGAAAATTATCAGATTCGGCTAGAAGAGCACGCTGGCAGCACACAAGTCAGCGTGCATCCTAGTAATGGTATCGCTGACCCCGCAACTGCCGAGCAGATATTGACACTGTTGCGCGATGAGCTTTCGCATAGCGCCTGATTTACCCACGAAAGTTACCAAAAGTTATTGTCAATTTCCGTCTCGGCAGTTGACGAAAAGATGGTCATACCACCGCCTTCAACGATCAGCATCAAAGCAGGGCGAGCGCGTATAAAATTCTACAAATAGATGTAGTTGCGGTAGTCTATCTATCAAAAAACAACCTGTAGGAGTTCCTCATGACCACCAGTTTCATAGAATGCTTTGCCGACCTTCAAGACCCTCGCGTAGAACGCAACCGATTGTATCCTCTGATAGAAATTTTGCTATTGACGGTTTGCGCAATACTTAGTGGGGCACAAGGGTGGGAAGCGATGGAGGAATTTGGTGAGGCGAAGCTCGACTGGTTGCGCAAGTTTGCGCCATTTGCCAATGGCATCCCCTCGCATGATCGCATCGCCCATGTGATTTCGCACTTAAATCCCAGAGCCTTTCAAAGTGCGTTTCGCCGTTGGACGCAAGC
>SKYD01000240.1 GCA_007128075.1 Thiorhodovibrio sp. | reverse complement strand
CGCATCACCCCCAACAGCCAGCTTTATATCGGCGATGCCCGCAAGCCATTTAAGGTCAACCATTTGTTCCGACTGCATGGCAAGGAGCTGACCGAGGTTGATGAGGGTGTGCCTGGCGATATTCTCGCCGTGGCGCGGGTTGATGAGCTGCATTTCGATGCGGTGTTGCACGATTCACATGACGAGGATCATTTCCATCTGGAGAGCGTGGAATGCCCGATGCCGCTGTTTGGGCTGGCGATCACCACCACCAAGCGCGGTGATGAGCAGAAAATGACCGACGCGCTGCACAAGCTGGAAGCCGAAGATCCCTGCTTTCACATCGAGCATAATGCCTCGGCGAACGAGACCATCATGCGCGGGCTGGGCGAGCTGCATCTGAAGGTGCTGCTGCGTCGTCTTGCCGAGCAGTTTCATGTCGAGGTTGACACCCATCCGCCGAGCATTCCCTACCGCGAGACCATCACCGCACCCGCTGAGGGGCATCATCGCCACAAAAAACAAACCGGCGGCGCTGGGCAGTTTGGCGAGGTTTATCTGCGTGTCGAGCCGCTGGATCAGGGCGCGGGCTTTGAATTTGTCGATGCCATTGTCGGCGGCGTGATCCCAGGTCAGTTCATCCCGTCGATTGAAAAGGGCGTGCGTCAGGTGCTTGCTGAGGGCGCGATTGCCGGTTATCCGATGCAGGATATTCGGGTCACGGTCTATGATGGCAAATACCATGCGGTTGATTCCAAAGACATCGCCTTTGCCACCGCCGGGCGCAAGGCGTTTATTGATGCCGTCGAAAAGGCCAAACCAGCGATTTTAGAGCCGATTGTCAAAATCCGCATCGTGGCACAAGACAGCGCGATGGGCGATCTGGCTGGCGATCTGTCAAGCCGCCGCGGGCGCATCAACGGCAGTGAATCAAAAAGCATGGGGCGGATTGCCATTGATGGCGAGGTGCCACTGGCCGAGCTGGAAGGCTATGAATCGCGGCTGAAATCTCTCACCGGCGGTGAGGGCAGCTATCATATCGAACTCAGCCACTATTCAGCGGTGCCGCCCACAGTGCAAAAACAGCTCGTTGCCGCCTTTAAGCGTGCCGACGATTAATGATCATTCGCCCGTAGACAGCCTGCGGGCGCTTTTTTAGTAAGGGTTGACTGATGCTTGCGACCAATCTTGTGCTGCTGCTTGCCTTTATTGGCATGGTGGCGGGGTTTATCTGGTTGTTTCACGACACCGAAAAAGGCGACATCGTGACCATTCAGCGCGATGAAGAGGCGAACATTGCTGCCACTGAGGACAGCGACCAACCACGCCCAGGTTAAGACGCTGGCGGTGGCGAGTTGTTGCGCCGAGCTGGACGGCGCCGCCGCCGTGGGGTGGGTGTGGAATTGGCACGCTCAGCACGCTTGGGGCTGCGCACGCGGCTGGCGGGATCAATCGCCGCTAACAGCTCGCGCTCCAGCTCCAACACTGGGATGCGCATACCGATAAACTGTTCGATGTCGGGCAAGCAAAAAGCGTGGGTCTCGCAGATAAAGCTGATCGCATCGCCAGCCGCACCCGCTCGTGCGGTGCGCCCGATGCGATGCACATAATCCTGGGCATCCTCGGGCAGATCATAGTTGATGACATGGGTGACCCCTGGGATGTGCAGCCCACGCGCAGCAACATCGGTGGCGACTAAGACTGGCAGCTCGCCAGTTTGAAACTGCCGCAATAGCCGCAGGCGTTTTTGCTGCGGCACATCACCAGAGAGCACCGCCGCCCGCAGTCCGTTGCCTTCCAGATAGCCCCAGATGCGCTCGGCCTCGCGCTTGGTGTTGATAAATATCATGATCCGCGAGTCAATATAGCGGCGCAGCAGCCCAATCAGCAGCGGAATTTTTTCATCATTTCCAACCAGATAGCAGCCCTGGCGGATGCGCTCGGGCGTGACTTGATCGGTTTCGATCTCGATCATTTTCGGATCGTTCATGTGTTCATACGCCAGCTCGCTGACCCGATACGACAGCGTGGCTGAAAACAGCAGATTGAGCCGCTTGGCAGGCGGCGGCAGCCGACGCAGAATAAAGCGGATGTCTTTGAGAAAGCCCAGATCGAACATCCGATCGGCCTCATCAAGAATCAGCACTGTGACCGATGCAAGGCTGAATAGCTTTTGTTTATAATAGTCAATCAGCCGCCCTGGAGTGGCAATCAGTAGATCAACGCCTGCATCCAGCTCGGCGCGCTGTTGCTGATATCCGGTGCCGCCAAACACCAACCCCAAACGAAACGGGGTCAACTGCGCCAGTTGCAGCGCGTCACGATGAATCTGCACTGCCAGCTCACGGGTCGGGGCAAGAATCAGGGCGCGGGGGCCGATGGTCTGTTCAGGTGGCGGCTGGTTGAGCAAGCGTTGCAAAGCAGCGACCAGATAGGCGGCAGTTTTTCCAGTGCCAGTTTGTGCCTGTCCGGCAACATCTTGTCCAGCAAGTGCCAAAGGCAGCGTTTGCGCCTGAATTGGGGTACAATACACCAATCCTGCGACAGCGAGTCCCTCGTGCAGCGGGCGGGCGAGGTCAAATTGATCAAAGCGAATCTCAGTAAGATGAGTTTGGGGCATGGGTCACAATCACACGGTTGATGATTAACAGCAAACTTTTGTCAATTAAGGCTTGCAAAACTTGAAATAGTTGGCTCAATATAGCATCCTAGAATCTAAGCACGCACATTTGTGCCCATGACTCCTGTCTACTTAAATCAATCCTGCATCCGGTTCTCGCCATCGCCAATTGAGGCATCATACCTGCTAGTAACGCTCAAAACCGGGTGCTTTCCCGTCAATAACGGAGATTATACACTGTGAGTGATCGTATTATCCATGTCACAGATGATAGCTTCAAACAAGAAGTTCTTTTATCTACAACGCCAGTGCTGGTTGACTATTGGGCCAACTGGTGTGCTCCCTGCAAGATGATTTCCCCGATTTTGGAGGAAATTGCCCAAGAATACGGTGATCGGATCAAGGTTGCCAAGCTCGACATCGACGAAAATCGCGAAGTCACTGAGCGCTTTAATGTGCGCGGCATTCCAACCTTGATTCTGTTCAAAAATGGCGAGGCTGAGGCGATCAAGGTCGGCGCGGTCTCTAAATCTCAACTCACGGCATTTATTGACAGCAACCTCTGAGTTATTCAACCACGCTGGCGCATGCACGCGCCCCATGACAACTGCCGGGCTGCCCATTCGGGCGCCCTGTTTGACCCCCGCCACCAAACTCCCGCCTGCGCGGCTGCTCCGTCCTGGTGGTTGACCCCTCGATCTAAAATAGAACGATGAATCTCACCGAATTAAAACAAATGCCAGTGTCTGCCTTGGTTGAACTGGCGCAATCGATGGAAATTGACGGCGTTGGCCGTTCTCGTAAACAGGATCTGATTTTTTCGATCCTTAAAGTCCAAGCCAAACGCGGCGAGGACATCTCCGGCGATGGTGTGCTGGAGATTTTGCAGGATGGCTTTGGCTTTCTGCGCTCCGCGGATGCCTCCTATCTGGCAGGCCCAGATGACATCTATGTCTCGCCCAGCCAGATTCGGCGCTTTTCGCTGCGCACCGGCGACACCATTTCTGGCAAAATTCGACCACCAAAAGATGGCGAACGCTATTTCGCGCTGCTTAAAGTCAGCGACATCAATTTCGACCGCCCCGAAAATGCCAAAAACAAAATTCTCTTTGAGAATTTTACCCCGCTGTTTCCACAACAGCGCCTGGGGCTGGAACTGGGCAACGGCAGCACCGAGGACATCACTGCCCGCACCATTGATCTGGTCGCCCCCATCGGCCGCGGTCAGCGTGGGCTGATTGTCTCGCCACCCAAGGCGGGCAAGACCATGATGCTGCAAAACATCGCCCAATCGATTGGTCACAATTATCCCGACTGTTATCTGATCGTGCTGCTGATTGACGAACGACCAGAAGAGGTCACCGAAATGGCACGCTCGGTGCGCGGTGAGGTCATCTCCTCAACCTTTGATGAACCCGCCACCCGCCATGTGCAGGTCGCTGAAATGGTCATCGAAAAAGCCAAGCGGCTGGTCGAGCACAATCGTGATGTGGTGATTTTGCTCGATTCGATTACCCGTCTCGCCCGTGCGTATAACACCGTGGTGCCCTCTTCCGGCAAGGTGCTCACTGGCGGTGTGGATGCCAACGCCTTACAGCGACCCAAACGCTTTTTTGGTGCCGCCCGCAATGTCGAAGAAGGCGGTAGCCTGACTATTCTTGCCACTGCGCTGGTGGATACCGGCTCGCGGATGGATGATGTGATCTATGAAGAGTTCAAGGGCACTGGCAACATGGAGATTCATCTCGACCGCCGCATTGCCGAGCGCCGTATCTTCCCAGCGATCAACATCAATCGCTCCGGCACCCGCCGCGAAGAGTTGTTGATGCCGCAATCGGAGCTACAAAAGATGTGGATTTTGCGCAAAATTCTGCATCCGATGGACGAGCTAGCGGCGATGGAGTTCTTGTTCGACAAGCTCAAAACCACCAAGACCAACGGCGAATTTTTCGACTCGATGCGCGGCAACAATTAGCCGCCGATGCGCGCGATGATTCTCGCGGCTGGGCGTGGCAAGCGGCTGCGCCCACTCACTGACCACACCCCCAAGCCACTGCTCTGTGTTGGCGGCAAGCCGCTGATTGTGCATCAGATCGAGCGCCTGGTGACTGCTGGAATCAGCGAGCTGGTGATCAATCATGCTTATCTAGGACAGCAGATTGTTGACGCACTCGGCGATGGTCAGCCCTGGGGGGCGCGGATTCGCTACTCAGCAGAACAGACGGCGCTTGAAACCGGCGGCGGGATCTATCGTGCGTTGCCGTTGCTCGGCAATGCGCCCTTTCTCGTGGTCAATGCCGACATCTGGTGTGATATCGACTATGCCACCCTCACCTTGCCGGCTGGGGATTGGGCGCATCTGGTTTTGGTTGCCAATCCGGATCATAACCCTGCCGGAGATTTTGCCCTGCACGATGGCCGAGTGACTGAAGACAGCCCACGGCTGACATTTTCTGGAATTGGGGTTTATCATCCACAATTATTTGCAAATTGTTCGCCTGGTGCCTTTCCGCTTGCCCCGTTGCTGCGCCGAGCAATCCAGCAGCAGCGTGTGAGTGGATGTCATTATCGTGGACAGTGGATGGATATTGGCACTGTGGAGCGGTTCGTAACTGCTGCAAAATATCTCCTCTTTTCTGCATAAACCTCATCCAATCTTGTACTGGTAACCGTCATTGCGATGCAGCCGTTCAAATTGGCGCATGGATCTGGAGAAGGGCTTGCCACCAGAGAAGGGACGCAGTTCAAAGGAGCCATTCGCCCTAGGACTGATGCGCCCGACTTGGTCTTCGCACCGAGCGATATCACCCGACCGCCATCCGTGGACTGGCTTCAATGGTCGGTGCTGTTTTGGGTAGCCGTAGCGATCCACAACCGCTTTTTGCCGCCCGCCTTGACCTTTACAGGTGATGTCCAACGCGGTGTCCGTGGCAAAGGTGATCGCGGCCATGTCACCCACGCAGGCGGCATCCTTCCAGTGGGCTTTGTCGATACCGAACCGCTTGCGGTTGAACTTGGTTTGTCCGCCAGTGCCGACCGTGACCGGCAGGCTGGTGGCATTCAGCCGATGAAACAGCGCCCAGCGCGTGGCGTTCACTGCTGTCGCGTCCTTCAACGGGCGTTTCGCCTGGGCGAGTACGCGCTTGAGAACATCTGGCTTCTTTTTCAGGAACTCCTCAATCGGGCGGTTGCCTTTCTTTTGGTTGCACGGTACACAGGCCAGCGTCAGGTTGGAGACGCGATCCGTGCCGCCTTTTGACCTGCAATGGATGTGCTCCACCTCCAGCGGGACGTTTTCTTTGCCGCAGTAGGCGCATTTTCGGCCCCATTTTTGCAGCAGGTATTCCTTGAGTTCGTACCCTGCCAACTCGCCTTGCTGGTATTCCACGCCGCTGATCTCTGGGTTTTCCATGCGCTGCATGTCGAATCGCACCAACTCCTGACTCAGTTCACCAACAGGAGCAAACCGCATCAGCCGGTTTACCCAAGTCATGGTGGTTTCAATGCGATGCTGAAGGCTCGGCGGCAACCAGCCCGCCGCACGCTTGCGGGCATAGGTCGCCTTGGCGTT
>SKYD01000020.1 GCA_007128075.1 Thiorhodovibrio sp. | reverse complement strand
AGCGCAGCCCTTCTTCCATCGCAATCGGAGCGATGAGCCGAACGATCATTTTGACATTATCGCCGGGCATGACCATTTCGATGCCTTCTGGTAGCTCACAAGCGCCGGTGACATCGGTGGTGCGGAAGTAAAACTGGGGTCGATAGCCATTGAAGAACGGGGTGTGACGACCGCCTTCTTCTTTGCTTAACACATAGACTTCAGCTTCAAAATGGGTGTGCGGGGTAATACTGCCGGGTTTGGCAAGCACTTGGCCGCGCTCCACATCATCGCGCTTGACACCACGCAACAGCGCACCAATGTTGTCGCCTGCTTGACCTTGGTCGAGCAATTTGCGAAACATTTCAACGCCAGTACAGGTGGTCTTGACGGTGTCTTTGATACCGACAATGGCGACTTCTTCACCCACCTTGACGATACCGCGCTCGACACGCCCAGTGACCACAGTGCCGCGACCTGAGATTGAGAACACATCTTCAATCGGCATCAAGAACGCGCCGTCAATTGCGCGCTCTGGCTCTGGAATATAGCTATCGAGCGCGTCCATGAGTTTGGCAATCGATGGTGTGCCAATCTCACTTTCATCGCCTTCAAGGGCTTTGAGTGCTGAACCAGTGATAATCGGGGTATCATCACCAGGGAATTCGTAGCTATCAAGCAGCTCGCGCACTTCCATTTCAACCAGTTCGAGCAGCTCGGCATCGTCCACCATGTCGGCTTTATTAAGATAGACGACAATATAAGGTACACCGACCTGACGGGCTAAAAGAATGTGCTCGCGGGTCTGTGGCATCGGGCCATCAGCAGCCGAAACGACCAGAATCGCGCCGTCCATCTGCGCTGCACCGGTGATCATGTTTTTGACATAATCGGCATGACCTGGGCAGTCAACATGGGCATAGTGACGGGCATCGCTTTCGTATTCAACATGCGCGGTGGCAATGGTGATGCCGCGCTCGCGCTCTTCGGGGGCGTTGTCAATTTGGTCGTAGGCACGCGCCTCTCCGCCAAACTTTTTCGCCTGAGTGACGGTGATCGCCGCTGTTAAAGTGGTTTTGCCGTGATCAACATGACCAATGGTGCCAACATTGACATGCGGCTTTTTGCGTTCAAATTTTTCTTTGGACATAACCGTGACTCTCCGCAGGCTGCAAAATGTGCCAAACTAAAGTTAAATGTGATACTTGGAGCCCATGACCGGAATTGAACCGGTGACCTCACCCTTACCAAGGGTGTGCTCTACCATCTGAGCTACATGGGCTAATTGCCACTAATTAAATGGAGCGGGTGATGGGAATCGAACCCACACCATCAGCTTGGAAGGCTGAGGTTCTACCATTGAACTACACCCGCAGATCAACCCTGAGCGAACAAACAGGGGAAGACTGCGATTTGGTGGAGGGAGGAGGATTCGAACCTCCGAAGGCTGAGCCGTCAGATTTACAGTCTGATCCCTTTGACCGCTCGGGAATCCCTCCAAACAAGCTCGCCATCTTACGCCAAAATTTACCGGCGGTCAAGGATCAGATCGGCTTAAAGTTGCGATGGGCTTTTGTCAACAAAATGCTGAATATCAGTTAACGCTCAGGCTGCACCGATTCCAAATAACGGAAAAAATCCGATGAGGCACCAAGCACCAGCGTTGTGTTGGCACCTATGACCTGATAGGTTTCCAGAGTGCGCAAAAAAGCATAAAATTCAGGATCAATTCCAAAGGCTTGACCATAGATGCGCGTGGCCTCAGCATCGGCCTCGCCGCGAATTTCCTCGGCCCGCCGCGCCGCCTCGGAGCTGATGCGCCGCAGATCGCGCTGGGTCTCGCCAAGAATTTCGGAGGCGCGGCCATGGCCTTCAGCCCGGAAGCGTTCAGCAATCGACTGCCGCTCGGCGATCATGCGGTTTTCGACCTGGCGGCGCACCGAGTCGATATAATTCACCCGCTTGACCCGTACATCGCGCAGCTCGATACCCAACTCGGGCATTAACACCGAGGCGCGCACCAGAATTTCCTGCTCCAGCCGCTCGCGCCCGAGTTTGGGGCGATCCATATCCAGATCCTCGCGCTCCGCCAGTGCCTCGTCGATCTCATCGACATCGACATCCCAGTCACCTGAGCGGACAATTTCTTCAAGCTCGGTGCTTGAGACCATATCGCGCACCACTGAGTCGATAATATCGTCTAGTCGAGTACGCGCTCCGCGCTCATCACGCACACTGCGTAAAAATTGCAATGGATCAATGATGCGCCAGCGTGCCGTGGTATCGATCAAAATAAATTCGCGCCCTAGGGTTGGAATCTGGGTGACATCGCCATCCCAAACCAACAGCCGCTTGTCAAAATGCCGCACTTCTTGGATAAATGGCATTTTAAGATGCAGTCCTGGACGGTCGATGACCTCGCCAATCGGCTCACCAAACTGAACGATAATGCCCTGTTCGGCCTGATCGATGACAAAAATTGCCGAGCGCAACGCGCCCAATGCAATCAGCAACACGCCAACCGCGGCGATTTTGAAAATTGGAACCTTCATTGCGTAGCCCTCGTTGTCGGCGCGGTGTGCTCACGCAGGTTAAACAGTGGCAAGGGCGGCAATTGCCCGTCCTTAATGACCAGCACGGTGCCGACATCGGGCAGCAGATTGTGCATCGCCTCCAGATAAAGTCGGGTGCGCGTAACCTCGGGGGCATCACGATACTGCTCAACAACCGCCCGAAATCGCACCGATTCGCCCTTGGCGCGGTTGATGCGCTCGGTGGCATAACCCTGAGCCTCAGCAATGGTGCGCAGTGCCTCGCCTTCGGCGCGGGGAATCGCCTGATTGCGCCGTTTTTGCGCCTCATTGATCATGCGCTCGCGCTCTTGACGCGCCTCGTTGACCTCATTAAAAGCAGGCTGCACTGCCGATGGCGGCACCACATCTTGTAGCTCGACCGTGATCACCTGAATCCCCGAATTGTAGGTTTCCATTGCGGCCTGAATCTCATCACGAGCCTGAATCTGGATGGCGGTTCGCCCAACTGTCAACACATCGCTGCCGAGGCGGTTGCCGACCACCCGCCGCATCACTGACTCAGAAATATCACGCAAAGTGCGGGTTGGCTCGCGCAACTCGTAAAGAAAGCGAATCGGATCGCGGATGCGATATTGCACCACCCATTCAACATCAATGACATTCAGATCGCCAGTGAGCATCAACGATTCGTCAGGGAAACTGCGATGCGCATAAACCGAAGGCCCGCGTGCTGGAGTCTCCACAGTGCGAAAACCAAATTCTTCTTTAAGCACGCGCGCGGTGGCGACAAACTCAACCTGATCAATACCAAAGGGGAGCTTGAAATGCAGCCCTGGATCAGCGGTGTGATGCACCGCACCGAAGCGTTTAACCACTGCTTGTTCTTCGGGCTGCACAGTATAAAAACTTGTCATCAGCCCCCACAATGTCACCACCCCAACCAACACACCAGCGGCGATTAACAGCAGTCGTGATAGCGGCATCCGCACCAGCGATTGACGCGCCAGATCTTCAAATTCTTGGGAAAGGTTTTGCATAGTGCTTCATTACTACCTATCGTAAATAGGGTGCTGCATCAACGCTGTCGCGCCAGCGTTGCCAATGGTCTTCACTGCGTAACACCCGCTTGAGGTGCCGCAGGTCGCGGCTGCTTAGGTTCTCGTCATCGCTGGTGATGATCAGGCTCCCGCCGTGGCGATACAGTGCCTGGACATCAACCTGTGCGCGGATTTCATGTTCAGGATAGATGTTGCTGGCGATGAGACGGTACTCATCCGCCAGCCACAGCGCGTAGGCATCTGCCACCGCTCGCGGGTCTTGCCACTCCTCGCCAAAGTGGCTGATGAGCACCTGTTCGCTAATCTCGATCACCGACATCACGAATGCCGTGTGTTGTAGTTCATGCCCGCTTCACCGCGCCAGTAGCCATCACAACTGCCGCTGGGGGTCAGTTCATCGACGGCGGCTGCGGCTTGTTGCGGGGACATCTCGCCGATCAGACAGCGATGGAACAGGTCAACGATCTTCTCGGTGTGTTCAGCTTGTGGGCTGATGCGCACAATATCGACTTGCAGGCTGCGCATCTGCTCCAGATAGGGCAGCAGATTGACCGCCCGCGCTGATTGGGTTTGAATGCCATTCAGTGCCAAAAACCGATTGTTGTCTTGGGTGTCGAGCACCAGACCGTCGGGATAGTCAATACAGCAATAGCGGCAATCGTCTTTGGGCAGGTTACGCGCCCGCGCTGTAAAACAGCGTGCTGAATACGCCAGCGGCAGCCGACCATAAGCAAAGACCTCGGTCTCGACTCCGGCGGGGCGCAGCGGCTGAATCTCGGCAAGGGTTGCGGCAGTCAGCTCCACTGGAAACACCCAGCGCGTCATGCCTTGGGCAGCCAGCAGTTTGAGTGTGCGGTCATTGTAAAGATTGACGCTGTGCCCAACCACAAAGGGCTTGCCCTGCATCAGATGAACCGCCCCCATCTCGTTGGCCTCAACCAGATAGCGCCCATTTTCACAAATTGTTCGCAGCCGAATCAGCTCCGATTCGGCCTCTAGCAGGCTCAGGGTCGAGAGCACCACTTCCTTGCCGGCAGCCTGAAGCTGATCAGCAATGGTTAGCCAATCCTCATGGCGTAGCTCGTTGCGCTTTGAGCAAATGGTCTCGCCAAGATAGACGATTTCAACTGGGGATTGGGCAACCCAGGCGTAAAAATTCTCAGTGGTGGCACGCGACCAGTAATAACTAATCGGACCAAGCGCCAGCCGAGGATGATGTGTTGCAGTGGTCATCGACGCTCCAATTATTGCCACGGGCGGTGATAGGCACCCAAGGTGGTCTGCGCCCCCTCAGAAACCTTGCCCAATTCTGCGGTCCACTCTGGACGCGGAACAAAGTTGTCAGGATCACGGGCGAGGGCATCAAGCGCAGCACGCCAGATGCGCGTGGTCTGGGTGACATAGACCGGACTGCGTTGACGGCCTTCGATCTTGAGCGCCTTCACCCCCGCCTCCGCCAGTTGCGGTAACAATTCCATCGCATTGAGGCTAATTGGATCTTCAATGGCATGGTAGGTGTTGTTATCCACACAAAAAGTTCCTTTGCACAGCGTGGGATAGCCGACATTTTCGCCTTTGGGATGACGCTGAATCAACACCCCACCGAGTCGGGTGTCCAGTCCGGTGTTGGTTTCAATCCATTCGACATGGCTTGCCGGTGAGCAGGCACCATAGGTATTGGGCGAGCGCCCGGTGGCATAGGAGGACAGAATGCAGCGCCCCTCGACCATCACACACAGACTGCCAAAAGCAAACACCTCGATCTCAATCGGGCTGTTGTCAATCACATGGCGCACCTGACTGAGCGAAAGCACCCGCGGCAGCACCGCCCGTCGCACTCCAAAATGTTCATGGAAAAAGCGCAACGCCTCGTAATTGGTCGCCGAGCCTTGCACTGACAGATGCAGCGGCAACTGAGGATGACGGCTGCTGGCATAATCAAACACCCCGATGTCAGCCGCAATCAGCGCATCGACATTGAGTTCAGCGGCACGATCCACCGCCGCTTGCCAGCGTGCAAAACCACCCGGACTTGGAAAGGTATTGAGGGCTAAAAACACCCGCACCCCGCGCTGGTGGGCGTAGGTGATGCCCTCGGCCATTTTTTCAGGGGTAAAATTTAAGCCTGCAAAATGGCGGGCGTTGGTTTCATCACGAAACCCAAAATACACCGCATTTGCGCCATGATCGACGGCGGTTTTTAATGACGGCAGATTGCCAGCAGGACAGACCAGCTCCATCAGTGTACCCCTTTGAATCGTTGAATGATAATAAACAAGTCTAGCTTAAATACAGCCGTTGCGTCATGCTAGGTAGCGCGGTATGGTTAAAGATCAATACTTCAAGGTCAAAATTATCATGTTGTGTTGCTATGTACAAAAATTGATGCGCTCACTGCGCTGGGTTGCGCTGTTGCTGTCTTTGCCTGCCCTTTCGTTTGCCCATCCGCACGCCTGGATTGAGTTACAAGTGACGGTGCTGGCCAACGCCAACGGCGAGGCGACTGGGCTTGCCCAAGAATGGCTGTTTGATCCTTATTACAGCATCATTGTGCTGGAGGATATGGGTGCTGATGTAGAAGGCAGCAATGCCGATGAGTGGCTT
>SKYD01000191.1 GCA_007128075.1 Thiorhodovibrio sp. | reverse complement strand
CCACCATTAGCATAGTGATTGATACCGTGTTTGGCTGGATTCGGCGCGGTCATCAGCGGTTGCTTGATTTTTTGCTGCGGCATTCTTGGCTCGTTGCCCTCGTGCTCATCGGCACCTTTGGCGCAGCTTGGTGGCTGCTTGACCAATTGCCACGAGAGTACACCCCACAAGAAGACCGCGGGGCGTTTTTTGTGATGGTCAATGGCCCAGAGGGGGCTTCTCATGCCTATATGAAAGAGTATATGGATGAGATCGAGCGCCGCATCCTGCCTTATGCCGAATCGGGCGAGGCGATCCGAATTATGATGCGCACCCCGCGTGGCTTTGGTGGTGGCGAGAGCGTCAACAATGGCATCGTCATCGTGGTGATGAACACCTTTGATGCCCGTCGCTCGACCTGGATTGTGATCAACGAGATTCGCGCCAAGCTCGCCGATCTGCCCGGGGTGCGGGCATTTCCTGTGATGCGTCAGGGCTTTGGGGCGCGGGTTCAAAAGCCGGTGCAATTTGTCATCGGGGGCGGCACTTACGAAGAACTCGCCGACTGGCGCGATACCTTGCTTGCCAAAATCAATGAAGACAATCCGGGGTTGATCGGCATCGACTGGGATTACAAAGAGACCAAACCGCAACTGCGGGTCGAGATCGACTACGAGCGCGCTGCTGATCTCGGCGTGACCATCAGCACGGTTGGGCGCACGCTGGAGACCATGCTTGGCTCACGACGGGTGACCACATTTATTGATCGCGGTGAGGAATACGATGTCATTTTAGAAGGTGAACGCGAGGTGCAGCGCACCCCGGCAAGCCTGGAAAATCTGCATGTGCGCTCAACACGCAGCGGTGAATTAATCCCGCTGTCCAACCTGGTGCGGATCAGTGAACAAGCCGATTCCAATGTCCTCAACCGCTTTAATCGGATGCGTGCTATCACCATCGAGGCCAACCTTGCCGACGGGCTATCGCTCGGCGCGGCGCTGGATTATCTGGAAGGGCTGGTGGATGCCCATCTGCCAGAACAGACCACGGTGGATTTCAAGGGACAATCGCGTGATTTTCGCCAATCTGGCGAAGGTGTTCTGTTTGTGTTTCTGCTCGGCATTGCGGTGGTTTATCTGGTCTTAGCGGCACAGTTTGAAAGCTGGCTGCATCCGCTAACCATCATGCTCACGGTGCCGTTGGCAATGGCGGGTGCGCTGTTTGGGCTGTGGCTCACTGGACAAACGCTCAATATCTATAGCCAGATCGGGCTGATTATGCTGGTCGGATTGGCAGCAAAAAATGGCATTCTCATCGTTGAATTTGCCAATCAGCTTCGTGACCAAGGTGTTGAATTTCATGCCGCGGTGCGCGAGGCGGCGGCGGTGCGGCTACGCCCAATTGTAATGACCGGAATCACCACCGCCGCCGGCTCGATCCCGCTGTTACTCAGCAGCGGCGCCGGCGCTGAAACCCGCACCGTGATCGGTACGGTGATCCTGTGGGGCGTGGTTGCCGCGACCTTGTTTACCCTGTTCGTGGTGCCAGTCGCCTATGATCTTGTGGCGCGTCACTCCGGCTCACCCGGGGCAGTTGCACGGCGGCTTGAAGAAGAAGAGCAGCAGTTGAGCGCGGGAGCTGCTTGATTGCTGCGAGTTCGCTTTGTGCCAACAAATCAGCTACTATTATCGCATAATAATCCACCATCTATAGCAACACCTTTGAGATCGCACAGCGTGCTCATCAGTTGAGAAATCATCAATGTGGACGATTCCGAATTTATTAACTCTGCTCCGCATCGCCCTCATTCCAGTGTTTGTGGTGGTGTTTTATTGGCCAACGCCCTGGTCACGGGTGCTTTGCACTCTTATTTTTGGAGCAGCGGCGCTCACCGATTGGCTTGATGGCTATCTGGCGCGGCGTTGGCAGCAAACTTCGCCTTTGGGGGCTTTTCTTGATCCCGTTGCTGATAAGTTGATGGTAACAGCCGTGTTGGTGTTATTGGTGCAGGCCGACCCGCGCCCGCTGGTGGCGTTGCCTGCGGCGGTGATCATCGGCCGCGAGGTCACAGTTTCAGCATTGCGTGAATGGATGGCGGAGACTGGAGCGCGGGCTGAGGTCGCGGTGTCGATGGTGGGCAAGCTCAAAACGACCGCGCAGATGGTGGCGTTGCTGTTGTTGATCTGGCAGGCTCCGCTGTGGGGGATCCCAATTCAAACCTTGGGGCTGATCTGTCTTTATGTCGCGGTGCTGCTTACGCTGTGGTCGATGGTGCTCTATTTGCAGGCGGCCTGGCCGAGCTTGAGCGGTCAACGCCGTGTCTGAATCAATCACTCCGCCATCAATTATGCAGCAGTTGCGCACTGCCACCGCTGCATTGCATCAGGCAACCGAGATGTTGCCGCTGATGCAGCAGCTAGGCTGTGCTGAACACCTCGCCACCGCCTATCCGCGTTATCTGAGCGCACAGTATAAGCTGTATCGAGCACTGGAGCCGCTGCTCTATGCTCGCTGCACCCCGACAACGCGAATCGCTCTTGGGGTGCAGCCCAAATGGTCGGCGCTGGCGGCTGACTTGGCCACGCTGGACATCGCGCCACCGCCGCCGGCTGTGGTGCCGTTGCTAATTGTCGACGAGCCAACCGCCGTTGGTGGGCTTTATGTGCTCGAAGGTGCCACCTTAGGTGGTCAGGTGATTGCCCGTCAAATGCGGGCGTTGAATGCCGAACTGCCACTGCGCTTTCTGGAATGCGGCGCTGCGCAGCCTAACTGGCGGCAATTTGGCATCGGGATGAGCAACTATGTGTCGGCACATCCTGGCTGTGAGGCGGTGATCGTCGCGGGAGCGCAGGCGGTGTTTGCTTGGATATATGACACGCTGGCAAAGGTCACGCCTTAACAACGCTCCAGCAACTCGAAGCCCTGGAGCGGTTCTTCCCCGCACTTTTTTAGGCTGAAATCGCTGCTTTTCTGCTACCATAGCCCCAACTCATTGCAACGAAGGCGCTCGATGGCTGTTCTCAACCACATTCGTAATTTTTCAATCATCGCCCATATCGATCATGGCAAATCGACCATCGCGGATCGGTTTATTCAACACTGTGGCTCGCTCACGGATCGTGAGATGTCAGCCCAGGTGCTTGATTCGATGGATCTGGAGCGCGAGCGCGGGATCACGATTAAAGCGCAAAGTGTGACTCTCGATTATCCAGCGCGTGATGGTCAGGTCTATGAGCTGAATTTCATCGACACCCCGGGGCATGTTGATTTCTCTTACGAAGTCTCGCGCTCGCTGGCGGCTTGCGAAGGGGCGCTGCTGGTGGTCGATGCGGCTCAGGGTGTTGAGGCACAGAGTGTTGCCAATTGCTATACCGCGATTGAGCTAGGGCTAGAAGTGTTGCCGGTTTTAAATAAAATCGATCTGCCGTCCGCCGAGCCAGAGCGGGTGATTCAGGAAATTGAAGAAATCATTGGCTTAGAGGCGCAGGATGCGCTGCGGGTCAGTGCCAAAACCGGTGTTGGCATCCCTGATTTGCTGGAGATGCTGGTGGCAAAAGTGCCACCACCAATCGGTGATCCCGAAGCGCCGTTGCAGGCGTTGATTGTCGATTCGTGGTTTGATTCTTATGTCGGCGTGGTGTCGTTGATTCGGGTAATGCACGGCTCGATCAGCAAGCGCGATAAAATTCAGGTCATGTCCAGCGGACGAGTGTATCAAGCCGATAACATCGGCGTGTTTACGCCGAAAAAAACCGAGCGCGAGCGCCTAGAAACCGGCGAGGTTGGTTATCTGATCGCGGGGATCAAGGACATCGACGGCGCGCCAGTCGGCGATACCATCACCAGCGCCGCTCGCCCGGCGGCACAGCGGCTGCCTGGCTTTCGTCAGATTCAGCCCCGGGTGTTTGCTGGGCTGTATCCGGTGTCTTCGGATGATTATGAAGATCTGCGCGATGCCTTGAGCAAGCTGCGGCTCAATGATTCGGCGCTGTTTTATGAGCCGGAAACCTCGCAAGCATTGGGTTTTGGCTTTCGCTGCGGGTTTCTTGGGCTGTTGCACATGGAGATTCTCCAGGAGCGGCTGGAGCGCGAATACGACCTGGATCTGATCACCACTGCGCCGACGGTCATCTACGAGGTGCTGCTGGTCGATGGCGAGCTGATTCGTGTGGACAATCCCGCCAATCTCCCCGAAACCAACAAAATCCGCGAGATTCGTGAGCCGATCATCGAGGCGCATATCTTGGTTCCCCAGCCCCTGCTCGGTGGGGTGATCAATCTTTGTATTGAAAAACGCGGGGTGCAAAAACAGTTGCAATATCTCGGTGGTCAGGTGCAAATCACCTATGAATTGCCGCTCAATGAAGTGGTGCTGGATTTCTTTGATCGGCTCAAATCAGTCAGCCGTGGCTACGCCTCGTTTGAATATGAGCTGAAACGCTTCGATGCCGCAGATTTGGTCAAACTCGATGTGCTGATCAACGGCGAACGCGTCGATGCCTTGTCGCTGATTGTGCATCGTGATAAATCGCAGCAGCGCGGGCGCGATCTCACTGAGCGCATGAAAGAGGTCATCCCGCGTCAGATGTTCGAGGTGGCGATTCAGGCAGCGATTGGCAGCAAGATCATTGCGCGGACGACGGTCAAAGCACTGCGTAAAAATGTGACCGCGAAATGCTATGGCGGCGATGCCACCCGCAAGCGTAAACTATTAGAAAAACAAAAAGCAGGCAAACGGCGCATGAAGCAAGTCGGGCGGGTTGAGATTCCGCAAGATGCGTTTCTTGCGGTGTTGCAAACAGGCAAGGATAATTAGTGTAATGAATTTTGATTTTCCAACCTTTCTGGTCTTGGCGACCGCAATCACCGGCGGCATCTGGCTCAGCGATGCGCTGTGGTTTGCGCCGCGCCGCAAAGATTCGTCTGCGACCGCGCCAGCGCCAAAGACCAAAGAGCCGCTGATCGTTGAATATGCGCGCTCGTTTTTTCCAGTGATCTTGGCGGTGTTGGTGTTGCGCTCATTTGTCGTCGAGCCGTTTCGGATTCCATCCGGCTCGATGATGCCTACCCTGCTCGTCGGCGACTTTATTTTGGTCAATAAATTTTCCTATGGACTGCGTTGGCCAGTGCTTAATCGCAAGTTTTGGCCAATCGGTGAGCCACAACGCGGCGATGTGGTGGTGTTTCGGTTTCCGCAAAATCAAGCCATCGACTATATCAAACGGGTGGTCGCGGTGCCTGGTGATGAGCTGATGTATCGCAATAAAACGCTGTATATCAATGGCGAGCCAATGCCGCAGATGATTCTGGGTGAATACACTGGTGAGGGCGCGGGGCGGGGCTTAACTGGGCTGACCAAAGCCTTTGAACAGCTTGGCGATGTGCAGCACCAGGTGCTATTTAATCCACGACTGCCTGATTTTGGCCCTGGCTGTCAGGTGTTGCTCAATCAACCGATCACTGTGCCAGCACAGCATTATTTTGTGATGGGGGACAATCGCGACAACAGCAACGACAGCCGCTGCTGGGGGTTGGTGCCTGATCGCAATCTGGTCGGCAAGGCCTTTGTTATTTGGATGAGCTGGGATGGTGAACGCTCCGGTCTGCCGCTGGCGTTCAGCCGCATTGGGAAATCAATTCACTAAATGTTTATCAAGGGGCTCTGTTATGTCTCAACGCTTTAGCAATCAGCGCGGGATATCGATTGGTCCAGTGATGCTGATTATCATGCTCGTGGTCTTTTTTGCCACGATTTTGTTGAAAACGCTGCCGTCATATATGGAGTTTTGGACAGTCAAAAGCGTGATGAACTCAGTTGAAGACCGCCCCGATGAGGTCAGACGCGGCCCAGCGGCGATCCGTCGCCTGATTATGAGCCAACTGCAAATCAACCAAGTGAGCTCGTTGGAAGAATCCGCTTTTGTGATTCAGCCCAGTCCCGGCGGGCGTGGTGCGGAGATTAGCGTGTCCTATGTGGTGCAAAAACCAATGTTTTTAAATATCGATGTGCTGATGAATTTCGAGCACACCGTTGTCGTCGAGGGTCAGTGATCTGCAACAGCTTCGCGCGTTTTTAGCCAATCTGGTCGAGCGTCCGATCCAGCAGCCTGAGCTGTTTACGCAGGCATTGACCCATCGCAGTGCCAGCAGCGAAAACAATGAGCGGTTGGAGTTTTTAGGCGATGCCCTGTTGGGGTTTGTCAT
>SKYD01000004.1 GCA_007128075.1 Thiorhodovibrio sp. | reverse complement strand
TGTTGCGTGGCCTGAACGCTGTGTCTGGTGAGTGGACACTGGTGTGCTTGACCTACAATTTGAAGCGGCTTCATGTATTGGCAGGATAGGTGTGCCTATTCATCACAGATACGCCTTAAAACAGCGAAAAACGCCTCATTAGCGGCAAATTTGAGAGCGCATGAATCAGTTTTTGCCTTTGCGAGAGCTAAACGCGAGGTGTCAACCTTAAGCCCGACAGGCTCCTAGTACAGCGCATTGCCGATGCCGCATGGCGGTGATGGAGGCATTACAGAAACAGCAGTGCCTCGCGCCATTGACCAGCAAGGGCGTGTCCAGCTCGCAAAAGCGCTCGCCGAGGCGTTCCTTGAGCTGCTTCTCGCACACCCCTGTGGCTTCCTCTGTCAGGTGCAAACAGAACAACGAAATCGCGGCCACACTGCTTGACTCAGGTGCCGCCAGCTAATTCAGCTAACAGTTCGCCGACTCCGTGAACACTAGGAAACTGAGGTGGCGGCACGGGGGGACGCTGTGAATCGGGCTGACGGACGGCAATTAGCCAGCGCAGCCCATGCGCCGCTGCCTGTTCGAGCACATCGAGATTGTCATCGACCAGCACAGTGGTTTGAGGATTAAACGGCTCGATTCGCGCCAGCTCATGCCAAAATTCGGCTGTTTCTTTGGCAAGTTTGAGATCATGGGCGCTGACCATCTGCTCAAAATGATCGCCAAGCTGAGTGTGGCGCATTTTGAGTTCCAAGCTGTGCGGATGGGCGTTGGTCACCAGCACCCGGCGTTTGCCAAGTTGCCCCAGGGTGGTGAGCAGCTCGCCAACACCAGGATGGGGCGCGATCAAATGGGCAAGCTGCTGTTTTAGACCGATGATGTCCAGCTCCAGCGTCTGAGTCCAATAATCCACGCAATACCAATCCAGTGTGCCGCGCAAAGCATCGTATTGTGCTAACAACTGCGTCTTGGCTTCACCAACGCTAAGCGAGCGTGCGGCTGCATAGGAGCGCGGCAGATAATCGAGCCAAAACTGATTATCAAAATGTAGATCGAGCAGGGTGCCATCGAGATCGAACAACACAGTTTCGATCTGCTCCCAGGCACAACGGCGCGGCTGTTGTGTATTCATTGCGTTAATCATGGTGAACTTTTGTCAAGCAGTTAGGATAGCACAAATTGTCAATAAAACCAATGGGTCTGCGTTGAAGCAATCGAACACGAAATCTGGACGCGCAAATTGATTGACCTCAGAAGCAAGATCGCCTAAAATTCTCGCTCTTTATCTTTTGACCAATCCAGTAATTTTCAATTATGAAACAAACCTTTAAACCGAGCTGCCTCAAGCGCGCCCGTACCCATGGTTTTCGGGCGCGCAATGCAACCCGCAATGGTCGGAAAATCATCAAAGCCCGACGGGCGCGGGGGCGGGCGCAGCTCACACCTTAGCCTCGGCTGTTAGTCTCGCAGCACTTGAGCGAGCAGTTCCCGCAGCAGCGCAGGCTCAAGCAGTCGGCTCAATTTGACTATGTGTTTGCTGATCCTATAAAAAGTGTGGATGCATATTTTGTGGTGTTAGCACGCCGGCGCCCAGCCGATGGGCATGGGCTGCGCTTAGGGCTGGCAATCTCGCGCAAATGTGCGCGACGGGCAGTGGCTCGCAATCGGCTCAAACGCCTGGCACGGGAGGCGTTTCGGCGCGATCATCGCCCGTGGCAACAGCTCGATGCTGATGTGGTGGTGATTGGTCGCCATCAGGCGCCGCTGGCTGATCGTGCCACCTTAGCTGCCTCATTTCATCACCATTGGCAGGTGCTTGGTCAACGCTTATGCGCACCCTAATTCGCTATCTGATTCGAGGCTACCAGCTTCTCATCAGCCCTTGGCTAGGCAATCGGTGCCGATTTTATCCAAGTTGCTCGAACTATGCCCTAGAGGCTGTCGAGGAGCATGGAGCAATCATCGGTGTTGGCCTAGCAATTCGCCGCCTGTCGCGGTGCCATCCATGGCATCCTGGCGGGTTCGATCCTGTACCCAGAAAACGGACACAAAAGTGCGATGGATAACATCCGTTTGATGTTGATAATCGCCCTTGGCGGGGTGTTGTTTATGCTCTACTCGGCCTGGGTCGAGGATTATGGGCAATTATCAGCACCGCCAATGGCGATTGAGTCAGAATTTCCTGAGATGGAGCGGGCGGAGAATTTGACACTTGATGTCCCCGCGCCCTCGATGGTGGAAAACGAGCGGCTCAATGTTGCCCAGCAGAATGCTCAGAACGCGGTCACTGTGACCACCGATCTGTTTACTGCTGATATCTCGCTGCGCGGTGGCGCGATCCAAAATCTATGGCTACATCAGTATGCCAAGCGTGCTGACGCGCCCGAGGATCAATTCCAATTGCTCAAAGCCGCGCCGCCGAATCTATTTATTGTGCAATCGGGGCTACGCGCCAATCCCCAGGAATTATTGCCCACCCAGCAGAGTCTGTTTAGTGCGCAACAGCCCAGCTACCAGCTTGCTGAGGATGATGATTCACTCAATGTTGAGCTGCGGTGGCAGCATGACAGCGGCGTCGAGGTCATCAAACGCTATCGCTTTGAGCGCAACAGCTATGTGGTGCATGAACGCCAAGAGATTCGCAACCATAGCGATCAGCCATTGGCAGTGCGTACCTATCACAAGCTGCAACGCACTGATTTTAATGACCCCAACAAAACAGGCTTTGCCTCAACTTACACCGGTGGAGTTTATTTTGGGCCGGATGTGAAGTACAACAAAGAAAGCTTCAAGGACATGAAGAAGCACGCGCTGGAACTGACCATCACCGATGGCTGGGTGGCGATGATGCAGCATTACTTCATGGCGGCTTGGATTGCCCCCGAAGGCAAGGCGCACACTTTTTATACGCGGGTGTTGGATCGTGACAGCCCTGAGCCGCGCTATATCATCGGGCATTATTCACCTGCGGTGGCAATTGCACCGGGTGCGACACATGCGTTTGATAATCGGCTGTTTGTTGGGCCAAAACTGCAAAATGTCATCACCAAGGTCGCCCCGGGGCTGCATCTGGCTATCGACTACGGCTGGCTGACCATCATCGCCGAGCCGATTTTTTGGCTGATGAATGCCATTCATAGCCTGGTTGGCAACTGGGGATGGTCGATTATTATCCTCACCATTTTGATTAAGCTGGCGTTTTATAAGCTCTCGGAAACCAGCTATAAATCGATGGCGGCGATGCGCAAGCTCACCCCACGGATGAAGGCGCTTAAAGATCGCTATGGCGATGACAAAGAGCGGCTGAATCAGGCGATGATGGAGCTGTATCAGAGCGAAAAGATCAATCCACTGGGCGGCTGTTTGCCGATTCTGTTGCAGATTCCGGTGTTCATCGCGCTTTATTGGGTGTTGCTAGAAAGTGTTGAGCTACGGCACGCGCCCTTTATCCTGTGGCTGGATAATCTCACCGCGCCTGATCCGTACTATGTGCTGCCGTTGATCATGGGCGTGTCGATGTTTGTGCAGCAAAAGCTCAATCCACCGCCGCCAGATCCGATTCAGGAAAAGATCATCACCACCTTGCCAGTGGTGTTTACGATCTTTTTTGCCTTCTTCCCCTCGGGGCTGGTGCTGTATTGGACGGTGAATAACCTACTCTCTATTGCTCAACAGTGGTATATCACCCGCCAGATTGAGCAGGAAGGCAGCCACAAGCCCAAACTCAAAAAGGGCTAAACCCTGTCTACGGACACCATTGTCGCCATTGCCACCCCGCCCGGACGCGGTGGGGTGGGCATGGTGCGCCTTTCGGGTGCAGGCGTGACCTCGGTTGGTGCCAAACTTCTCAACGCCCCCTTGCCTCCTCCGCGAACTGCGCGCTTAGCGCGTTTTTATGCCGCTGATGGTCAGCCACTTGATCAGGGGCTGGCGCTGTATTTTCCTGCACCTGGCTCATTCACTGGCGAGGATGTGCTCGAATTGCACGCCCACGGCAGCCCGGTGGTGCTCGATCAATTGCTCAACGCTGCCTTGATCCATGGGGCGCGCATGGCGCGTCCAGGTGAATTTAGCGAACGCGCTTTTCTCAACGGCAAGCTCGATCTCACTCAGGCCGAGGCGATTGCCGATCTTATCAATAGCACCACCTTAGCGCAGGCACGGCTGGCGAGTCGCAGTTTACAGGGGGCGTTTGCTCAGGCGATTGATCAACTGCTTGAGGGCTTGATTGCACTGCGGGTGATGATCGAGGCTGATCTGGATTTTGCCGATGAGGCGTTAGAGCTGGCAGATAACAGCCAGTTACAGGAAGATTTAGCGCAGTTGATCGCCGCTACCGAGACTTTGCTTGTCCAAGCACAACAGGGGGAGCGCGTTCGCGAAGGACTGACTGTGGTCATTGCTGGCGCACCGAATGCTGGCAAATCCAGTTTGCTCAATGCGCTCTGTGGTCAGGAGCGGGCAATTGTCACCGCAATTCCTGGCACCACCCGCGATCTTTTACATAGTGATTTGGTTTTTGATGGTCTGCCGCTGCGGCTGACCGATACCGCAGGACTGCGCAGTGGGGGCGATGCCATCGAACAAGAAGGCATGCGCCGGGCGCGCCACGAGATCAGCCAGGCGGATCATTTACTATGGGTGTTCGACGCGATGGCTGATCCCGATGCCGCTAGCCTTGACCAGACAACGCTGCCTGCTGAATTGCCGTTGACGCTGATTCGCAACAAAATCGATTGTCTAGATCAGGTGCCCAGAATCGAGCAGCGGGCGGATGGATTGACTACAATATCGCTTTCGGCAACAACTGGGGCGGGGCTTGAGTTATTGCGCGATCAGCTTAAAGCACAGATGATTGATCATGGTTCCACCGAGGGGCTGTTTAGTGCGCGGCGGCGGCATTTAGATGCGCTGGAGCGCGCGCTCACTGCGTTGCATGCGGCTGCCGCGCAGTTGATCAAGCTGGAGGCGGAATTGGTTGCCGAAGAGCTGCGTCAGGCGCAGCAGGCACTGGGAGAAATTACCGGCGTGTTGACCAGCGACGAGCTGCTGGGACGAATTTTTGCCGAATTTTGTATCGGCAAATAACCTCACTGCCCGATAGGGCGCTCAGTGCCAGCCAGTAGATCGCGGATGTTGCGCCGGTGCCGCCAAAACAGCAGGGCGGTGATGCTAAGTTGCATCAATAGAAATGCTGGCTCAGGTGTAATCAGCCACAGCGCGAACGGGGCAAGCAGCATCGACACCAATGCTGCTGCTGAAGAAATTTTAGCGACCTTGGCTAAAAATAGCCACACTGCGGCAACAAAGAGCCCCAGCGGCCACGCCAGCCCAAACTGCACACCCAGCGCGGTTGCTACCCCTTTGCCGCCGCGAAAACCAAAAAACACCGGATACAGATGCCCCAAAAATGCTGCCAATCCCGTCGCCGCCACTGCCCAGGGCGCGAGCTGGAGCGTGTGCGCGATCAGCATCGGCAGCAGCCCTTTGAGGCTATCCCCGAGCAAGGTGATCGCCGCCGCCCGTTTGCCCTGTGCCCCACCAATGCGCAGCACATTGGTCGCGCCTGGATTGCCCGAGCCTTCGCTGCGTGGATCAGGAAGCCCGAGCATGCGGCAAACTAAAATTGCACTAGAAATCGAGCCAAGAAGATAGGCTCCGAGGATCACAAAGACAGACAGCAGGATGATGGACATTGGGCGGTGGCTAGATGAAGATGGTTATTCGGATGCAGGTTGCTCGTCGCCAAGACCCGGAGCCGCCGCTTCAGGTGCTGGACTTGGTGCCTGGCGGCGCTGACCGCCTCGATTGCGACAATGCGCAGACACCTGTACCCCATCGCGCCGCTCATAGGCGTTAACCCAGGTGCAATGATCAAGTGCCTCGCATTGCGCCTGTTCGCTGCCTCGGCATTGGATTTCATCGTCACTTGCGACAGCAAAGCCACTGATACCCCAAAAAAATAGCATGCAACTAAGAACGCGCTGTGGTGTAAAATTTGATGACATCAGACGACCTCTCAAAATTCAAGTTTAGTGAAAAAATGAGTCTAATTCATACACTGCCCGTCTGTCAAACCCATTTTGTTAAATGTTGCTTACCGCTTCCCACACTATTTAAAAATATAGTAATATAACTATCCTACATTGTAATAACGAGGAATCAGACGATGGCGTTAGTCAACCCGCACGGCGGCGGCGATCTTAAACCTCTGTTAATCACTGGCGATGCCTTGCC
>SKYD01000179.1 GCA_007128075.1 Thiorhodovibrio sp. | reverse complement strand
GATTGGACGATTGACCTTGCTGATGCCCGCCGTTTGGTCAAAGATCGTGTCGCCTTGCAAGGCAATCTCGATCCTTGCACACTCTATGCCTCGCCAGAACGCATCGAGCGTGAAGTTGGGCGGGTGTTAGCCAGCTATGGTCACGGCTCGGGGCATGTGTTTAACCTCGGTCATGGCATCCATCCCGATGTCAACCCCGAACATGCTGCCGCCATGGTAGCGGCAGTCCATGAGCTAAGCCGACCCTATCACACACCAGTTGACTCGCGCCCGAGCGTGTAATCTAAACAATCAGGCTGCTGTTGCGGCGGCCTGGGTGCTCTTGGCAGGTGTTGTTTTAGCGGTTGACTCTGTGCTACTGTTTTCTTTGTTCGCAGTGGACTCTTTCGCTGCTGGTGCCTTGTCGGTGCCAGCTTCGCCGCCATCGTGCAGATTTTTGCGCTTATCCTGCTTAAAATCAGTTTCATACCAACCACTGCCCTTGAGGCGGAAGCTGGGAGCAGAGAGCTTTTTTTGCAGCGATGGCGTTTCACATGCTGGACAATCGGTGAGCGGGGCATCACTGAGTTTTTGCAGCACATCAAGCTCGTAGCCACAGGCGCTACAACGGTATTCATAAATTGGCATCGTTTTCAGTCCCTCAAAATTAATAACCTGCCAATTATCGCGGCAAGAGCGGAAAAATCCAAGTATGTCACGAACGATTTTAATCACTGGCTGTTCATCGGGAATCGGGCGCTTTTGTGCCCAAGAGCTAAAAACACGCGGTTATCAGGTGATCGCTTCAGCGCGTTTACCAGCCGATGTCGAACATTTGCAAGCTGCGGGACTGGATGCAGTGCAGCTTGATCTCGAACACTCGGCCAGCATTGCTTACGGGCTAGAAGCGGCGTTGGCGATCAGCGGTGGACGGCTGGACGCATTGTTTAACAATGGTGCCTATGGGTTGCCAGGTGCGGTTGAAGACCTCAGTCGTGATGCCTTGCGTGCTCAATTTGAAACCAATTTGTTTGGCTGGCATGAGCTGACCTGCCGGGTGATCCCGATCATGCGCGCCCAAGGTCAAGGACGCATTATTCAGAATAGCTCGGTGCTCGGGCTGGTGACTTTGCCATACCGTGGTGCGTATGTCGCCAGTAAGTTTGCGCTCGAAGGGCTGACTGACACCCTGCGGCTAGAGCTTGCTGGCAGCGGCATTCAGGTTATTTTGATTGAGCCTGGACCGATTTTGAGCCATTTTCGTGACAACGCCCATGCCGCTTATCAGCGTTGGATTGATGCCAAAACCAGTGTGCATCAGGCAACTTATCAGGCTATGGAAGCGCGGTTACAACGCCAAGGTGCAGTGCAGCCGTTTACCTTGGGACCACAAGCAGTGTTGCGGCAACTGATTCGCGCACTGGAAAGCCCGCGCCCCAAGCCGCGCTATTATGTCACCTTTCCAACCCATCTTTTCGCCGCTTTGCGTCGCATTCTGCCCACTCGTGTTCTCGATGCCATGCTGTTGCGTGTTGGCGGACAGGGCTAAATTCGGCGCGGTTAATCATAACGAATCCGTGGATCAACCCACACATAGACTAAATCTGTTATTGTGTTGATGGTGACATAGGTCAGACTGATCAACAGCACACAGCCTTGCACCACCGGATAATCGCGGGATTTAATCGAGTCAATTAGCAAGCGTCCCAGCCCTGGCCACGAAAAGACGGTTTCAGTAATCACTGCGCCGCCAAGCAATGCGCCCAGTTGTAGCCCGATCAGGGTTAAAATCGGCAGCCAAGCATTGCGCAGTGCATGGTGCCACAGCACCGACCATTCCGACAATCCTTTGGCACGCGCAGTGCGCACATAGTCTTCATGCAACACTTCGAGAAGACTGGCGCGCACCATGCGGGCGAGAATCGCAGCCAATGCGGTGCCCAGCGTCAACGCTGGAAGAATCAGGCTCACCATGCCGCTGCGTCCACTGACTGGTGTCCAGCCCAACCACAGCGAAAACACCAAAATCAACATCGGGCCGAGCCAGAAATTGGGAATCGACACCCCGAGCAGCGAAAAGCTCATCGCCGTGGAATCCAGCCAACGCCCATGTTGGCGTGCTGCAAGCATCCCCAGCGGCAACGCAATCAGGATTGCCAACACCAGCGCGGCGACAGTCAATTCCACCGTCGCTGGCAGCCGCTCGACAAGGATTGCGGTGACCGCACGGTCATCGAGAAATGAGCGCCCCAGATCAAGCCGCAGCAAACCGCTCAGATAACGCCCATATTGCACCGTCAGTGGTTGATCCAGCCCTAAGCGAATGCGCATTTGTTCACGGTCTGCTGCCTGGGCGGTCTCGCCAAGCATGGCATCGACCGGATCGCCAGGCACTAGATGCAGCAACAAAAAGACCAGGGTACAAACCCCGAGGGCGACGATGAGTGCCGAGCTGAGGCGGCTGGCAATGGCACCGATCATGGTGTCTCCGTCAACGATCCAGCGATAATCTGCACCAAAGTGCCGACCTTGACTTGGTCAAACAACTCGACAATCTCCGTGTTGCGCATTCGTATACAGCCATGTGACCTTGGCACGCCCATTGGTTCATGGTCCGGGCAGCCGTGAATATAGATCAAGCGGCGCAGGGTATCAACCATGCCACCGCGATTGATGCCTGATTCAAGACCACTGAGCCACAAAATGCGGGTTAAAATCCAATCGCGCTCGGGATAGCGTGCTGCTAAATCTGGGCTGTAACACTCACCGGTGAGCCGTCGCCCCCGAAACACGGTACCAACTGGGCAGCCGGCACCAATCTGTAGCCGAATTCGATGCCAGCCGCGTGGGGTGCCACCGCTGCCGTTGCGCTCATTGGCACCATTGACCGCAGTCGATACCGCAAATTGGCACCGCACCTGATCCCCGTGCTGCAACACAAGCTGCTGATCAGCCAACGAAATGCGCACCACCATCGCATCATTCATGTTAAACTTTTACTAATCATTTCAAAGAGATCATTGGATAGCCCCGGCGTGGCTTGCAACCGCTGCAACTGCGCCTGCATGAGTTTTTGGCGCGTTGGGCTATAGCGCTGCCAGCGCGTCAATGGTTGCAGCAGCCGCGCCGCCAGTTGTGGATTGGTGGCGTTCAGATCGATGACTTGATCAGTCAACCAGAGATAACTCGCACCATCAGCGCGATGAAAGTGTAGCGGATTGCCGCTGGCAAAGGCACCAATCAGGCTGCGCACCCGATTGGGATTGGTCATCACAAACGCTGGATGTTGACGCAACTGTTTAACACGCTCTAGGGTGCCATAGGTGCTTGATTGTGCTTGTAATGCAAACCATTTGTCGATAACTAGCGGCTGATGCGCCCAGCGTTGATAGAATTCCGCCAGCGCCTGTTCGGTCTGTGACTGCCACGGGGTTTCGGCAAGCTCCACCAACAGCCGCAACGCCGCCAGCCGATCGGTCATATTATTCGCTTGTGCAAATTGTTGCTGCGCCAGTGCGACCTTGTCCTGATCTGGGGTTTGCAACAGATAGGCCAGGATGCGATTGTTAAGTGCCCGCTGCCCTGCCGCTTGCGGAGTCCACACATAGACTTCATCTGCTGAAGCGCGTTGATACAGTGCGCGCCACTGAGTGCTAAAAGTTTGACTCAATGTGGTAAGCACTTGCTCGCGAGCACGATGCAGCCCTTCGACATCAACCACCGCCATGCACTCAGCAAGCTCTAGCTCTGAGGACACAGTCAACATCTCGGCGACCAGCGCAGGATCGGTCGCGCTGTCATTGAGCACACCCGCAACGGCGTTAATTAACGATTCGCTGACTTGCGCTGTCGGATCAGCAACCAATGCCAGCACGGCGCGTTCATACAAAGTGCGCCCCGCATCCCAGCGACAAAAGCCATCGCGCTCATGCTGCATCAAGGTGCTGAGTTGGGCATCCGTGTAGGGATACACCAATTTAACCGGCGCTGAAAAACCGCGCAGCAGCGCAAGCAGTGGCGGTGTGGGGACATCGACAAAACAAAACGCCTGCTCAGCAGTGCGCAATTCGAGCAGATGAGAATCTTGGGCAGCGGTGGCACCTTCAAGGCGCAGCGGCAACGGCTGACCATCGGGATGCAAAAATCCAACAACGATTGGAATATGCAGCGGCTGTTTTTCGGCTTGACCAGGCGTTGGCGGAGTGTGCTGATGAAAATTTAAGCGATAACTTTTAGTGGCAGCCTCCCAGGTGGCACTGACCTCAACCACGGGGGTGCCTGCTTGGCTATACCAACGCCGAAACTGGGTGAAATTCAGCCCGCTGGCATCTTCCATGCAGCGCACAAAATCCTCAGTGGTCACCGCCTGGCCATCGTGACGAGCAAAATACAAATCGGTGGCAGCGCGAAAACGCTCCGATCCCAACAGCAGTGCCAGCATCCGAATCAGCTCCGCGCCCTTTTCATACACTGTTGCCGTGTAAAAATTATTGATCTCAATGTAGGATTCAGGACGCACGGGATGTGCTAAGGGGCTGTTATCTTCTGAAAACTGATGCGCCCGCAACAGCCGCACATCCTCGATGCGTTTGAGCGAACGCGAGCCCATGTCGGCTGAAAATTCCTGATCTCGATACACGGTAAGCCCTTCTTTAAGACTGAGCTGAAACCAGTCACGACAGGTGATGCGATTGCCCGTCCAGTTGTGAAAATATTCGTGGGCAACAATACTCTCAATGGCGGCGAAATCTTGATCGGTTGCGGTTTCAGGCGATGCCAAAATGTATTTGGCATTAAACAAATTCAGCCCCTTATTTTCCATCGCCCCCATATTAAAATGACTCACCGCAACGATCATAAATAAATCCAGATCGTATTCGCGGCCATAGCAGGTCTCATCCCAGCGCATCGCCTGTTTTAGCGAGTGCATGGCATGTTCACAGTGATTGACATGCTGTGGTTCGACATAGAGCTTAAGTGCCACCGTGCGCCCGGAGCCGGTGCGATATTGATCTTCTACGACAGCAAGATCACCCGCCACCAAAGCAAATAGATAGCTAGGTTTGGGAAATGGATCCTCCCACAACACTTCGATTTGTCCATCGTCACGCACTCTGCGCTCCAATAGATTGCCATTGGCAAGCAGCACTGGATACTGTGCAGGATCGGCAACAAGTGTCACTTGATAACACGCCATGACATCGGGACGATCAAGAAAATAGGTGATGCGGCGAAAGCCCTCAGCCTCACATTGAGTACACAACATCTCGCCAGAAACATACAACCCTTCGAGCGCAGTATTCGCCTCGGGGTGAATAATTACGATGGTTTGTAATTCAAACTGCTCAGGCACTTGATGCACAATCAGTGCCTGCGGCTGTTGCCTATATTCCTGTGGCGATAACTTGCGACCATCGAGCGACACGGCTTGAAGCGTCAACGCCTCGCCATCTAACCGCAATGCCTGAGTGGAGCCAATAGCGGCGGGATTGCGGCGCATAGTCAAAGTTGCAGTCACAATGGTTGCTGCTGCCCCCAGTTCAAAACACAACGCCACCTGATCAATCAAAAAATCAGGTGGACGATAGTCTTTAAGATATAAAGTTGTTGGCTGATTGGTCATATTGATTAGCGTACAATAGTTTACTCAGTACAGTGCAGTACAGTACAGTACAGTACAGTACAGTACAGTACAGTACAGAAACATCACTTTTATTTTTTTCATTTTTTCATAGTGAAAAGAAAACCCTCTGCGTGAAAAAGCAGCCATTTCTATTTGCCGATTATGTGTACCTTTAACCCCTGTATTGAAAAACTTTGACCTAACCTGACAGAACAGGCTATCCACTGTCGTAATCTTTTAGCGTGCGTTTTGAAACGCTGCGCGGAGTCAGCGTAGCCGTCTTGTGCCCCCAGATGATGGCTGCAAACAGAGACTCCCAATCAGGGATCAGATAGTCATGAAACAATCCACGCTGGGTTTTAGCCCCGAAAGACTCAGGCTGGTTGAGCATTCCAGGCTGTTACGCCTAAAACATGATGAACGACCTTAAGCCAAGGACGGCGTAGGTCGTTCACAAAGCGCGCGCTCAACAGGATCTAAGTTGACAGCGTTGAGGCGCGAGTTCTGTGCGAACCGCTGGAATGGTGCGGGCGTTTTTGTGAAGGTGAATTTGCATTGTTCAAACCTCAGCGTGTGATTACAGTGAGTCGCTGATAAGGGCTTCGAGAACCTCTCGGTCAAGGTACAAAGGATAGCTCCTTTTTGGCAAATGATC
>SKYD01000057.1 GCA_007128075.1 Thiorhodovibrio sp. | reverse complement strand
TGGTGCGCCAGCCTGCAACAACAGCCACCGCTTGGGCGCAAACCCAGCATAATCTTGGAGCGGCATTGCTCGCCCTCGGGCAACGAAAACAGGACGCAGCACTGCTGGCGCGTGCAGTTGATGCATTTAACAACACCCTGACCATCTGGGGCCGCGACCAGGTGCCGCTGGATTGGGCAAACGCCATGGATAACATCGGCACCGCATGGCGCTTGCTCGGTGAACTACAGCATGATGCGCGGATGCTTGAACAGGCGATTGCTGCCTATCGCAATGCACTCACCGAACGAACCCACGACCGCGTGCCCCAAGATTGGGCGCTGTCCAACAACAATTTAGGTGCGGCGTTGCACAAACTGGGCGAACGCGAGCACAACGCTGATTTTCTCGCCCAAGCAGTCGCTGCCTACCAACACGCGCTCAGTGAGTGGACCCGCGAGCGCGGTTTTCTCACCTGGGCGATGACGCAGGCCAACCTCGGTGTCGCACGGCGGCTACTGGCTGCACAAACCAAAGATGTCGAGATTGCCCGCCAGGCGGTCAGCGATCTCGATGCCGTGCGCGAGGCGTTTCGTGCTGCCAGTCATGCCCACTATTACGAGCTTGCTGACGAACAGGTCAATCAAGCACTGGCGACACTTGCCAGTTTGAGCCACTGAGTTGGGCAAAATTCACCGTGCGCATTGGTCTTAAAGTAGATGTGAATACGCTGCATGGCACCCTGGTCGGGGTGCCGAATCTGTTGCGGCTGTTTGATCGTTATCGGGTGCAGGCGACCTTTTTTTTCAGTCTGGGGCTAGATCATAGCGGTCGCGCACTGCGGCGGCTGTTGCATCCCGGCGGTTGGCACCAGCAATCGCGCCTGGTGTTTAAACACTATGGTCTGCCGACCATGCTCTACGGCACCCTCCTGCCCGCACCAGATATTGGTCGCCGTGGGGCGAATATGATGCGGGTGGTCGCTGCCGCTGGGCACGAAGTCGCCATACAGGGCTACAATCACACCCAATGGCAAACACTGAGTGTTGCGGCGGATCGTGAGTGGACCCATCAAGAATTGCTCCGCGCCAGCGAATCCTTTGTGCGTATTTTTGGCAAGCCACCGCGGGCGCACGGCGCAGCGGGTTGGCACATTAACCCGCATCTGTTGCTGTTGGAAATGGAACTCAATTTGGACTATGCCAGCGACAGCCGTGGCACCGGGCCTTTTTTGCCAGTGATGCGCGGCATCCCATCGCGTTGTGTGCAAATTCCAACCACGCTGCCCACCCTCGATGAGCTCATCGGCCACCATGGCATCGACACCGGCAATGTTCATCAACCGCTCTTTGCCAAATCGCGCACCATTTCCATGCTGGGGCATGTATTTCGCCTCAGTGCCGAGCTGGAAGGGCTGGACTTGCTGCCGGTACTCGAACGGCTGCTGATCATGTGGCAGGGGGATGCGGATGAAATTGGCACCTTGCGTGAAATTTTCTATCAACAACTGGATCAGCGTCGCCTGCCAGTGCATCGAATCAGCATGGGCAAGATCGCTGGCAGAGCCGAGCCAGTGGCGTTGCAAGGAGAAATCATCAGAATCCAACGCCCATCAAGCGATCCCGATGAGCTGGTGCATCTGAACACTTAAACGCCACAGCGGATGCGCCTGACAATACGCCACCGCCTGAGCGGTATGCTGTTGGGTGTGTGTCCCTGCCAGCGGTTGCAAGAAAAAATGGCGAAACCCTAGCGCGGCAAATTGCTCAGGTGGTGCGCCCAATTGTGGATAGACCAATTTAAGCTCATCGCCAGTGGTCACGACCAACGGAGCGTTGGCTTTAGGGCTTACGCACAGCCAATCAATTTCAGGCAGCGCGGGATAGGTGCCGTTGGTTTCTACGGCAACCTCAAACTGATGGGCATGCAACACATCAAGCAGCCGTTGATCAAGCTGCAACAACGGCTCGCCGCCGGTCAACACCACATAACGCTGGCGACGGTTGGCGGTCATCGACTCCCAACAGGCTGCCACTTGCTCGCCGAGTGCAGTTGCACAATAGCTGCCGCCGAGGGTGCCATCGATGCCGCGAAAATCGGTATCGCAAAAAGAGCACAGTGCCTGAGCACGATCCGCCTCGCGTCCGCTCCACAGATTGCAACCAGCAAAGCGACAAAACACCGCCGCACGGCCACAGCGCGCCCCTTCACCTTGTAGGCTGAAAAAAATTTCTTTGATCTGATAGCTCATGCGGTGTCAGTCAGCCGCCTCCCGGCGCACAGGCTTACCCCACAATCGGCGGTCTGGTGAAGATCGAGACGCTCAAGTTGCGGCAAGCTGTCGATTGTTTGGGTGTAAATCCAGGTAGCAAGGCGACCTAAATCTGGTGATTCAAGCCGTTGATCGAGCCGCTGATGATCGAGCTGTTGATAAATCGGATGAAACAAGGTTTTGACATCGCCATAGTCCAGCGTCCAGCCGAGAACAGCATCCAGGGGCGCGCACAGATGCAGCCGCAGCCGATAGCTATGGCCATGCAAGCGGCGGCGCGGGTCACCTGCTGGGGCGTGCGCCAAACAGAGCGCGCTTTCAAAGCGTTGTTCTTTCCAGATGCGATAATCAATGCCGTCGTATTGACAGCCAGCGCTGGCGGTTTCGTGAACACGAACATGCACGAGTTCGGGCAGTTGCGGTCGTAGCTGTTGCCACAACCAGTGAGCAAGATGCTCACTGGTGGGATTGTCCAGACCTGGAAGATCATTGAGACAGTGCAGATGCAGCCGTTGATGCAGCGGTGCCCAGACCTGATCCAGCGCGTCATAGCCCGCACCGGGCGCGGCGGCGGCAAGCGGCACCGTCAGGGTCACGGCAAAGCCATGACCGTGCATCCGACCACAGGGATGATCTGCTGCGACATTGGGCAGCCGATGCGCGGCTTCAAAATGAAAATGCCGCCACAGCAGCCGTTGCGTTGAATTTAGCTCCACGCCCTGGGTTGCGGTGCTGTGTAACCCGATATTGACCTCGCCTGGCAATGCCAGCCGTTGCCCAAGCCAGTGGCCGAGCGTGTCATCGCTGGGGTTGGTAAAATGCTGATTTAAATCTTGATAATCGAGTGCAGCTAGGGTGTCAACAAGCTGCTGGCTGAGTGTTTCTGCACCAATCGCGCTCTGGTGCCATTGTTGTGCGCACACTATGGCGCGAAACTGATGCCCATGGCGGCGGTGGGCGCGATGGTCAGCCGGAAGCGCGGCGAGATGCCGTGCCGCAGCAAAGCTGGCGCTGGCACGGTGATAAAGCAAGATGGTCATGGTCAATTATTCGTGTGCAAACAGCGGATCGATCAGCCCCGCTTGCACAAAACCTTGGGCGCGTAATTGGCAGGCATCGCAACAGCGGCAGGGGCGACCAGCGGGATCAGGATCATAACAGCTATGCGTCAGCCCATAATCCACGCCCAGTTCGATGCCACGCTGAATAATCTCGGCTTTGTTGAGCGTCATCAGCGGGGCGTGAATTTTCAGCCGCTGTCCGCCGCTCACACCAGCGGCAGTTGCCAAGTGCGCCAGCCGCTCAAATGCCGCGATGTATTCTGGACGACAGTCCGGATAGCCGGAATAGTCGATGGCATTGACCCCGATAAAAATATCATTGATCTCCAGCACTTCAGCCCACGCCAGCGCCAAAGACAAGAACACGGTATTGCGAGCAGGGACATAGGTAATCGGGATTGCCGAGGTCAAGGATGCCAGCGGACGGTCTTTGGGAACACTCAGCTCCGCCGTCAACGCCGAGCCGCCAAAGCGGCGCAGATCGATGTCGGTGATCAGATGCTCGACCACGCCACTCGCCGCCGCCAGCTTGGCGGCAGCATCAAGCTCAATCTGATGGCGTTGGCCATAATTAAACGACAATGCGTAGACGGCATAGTCGGCAGCCTTGGCGATGGCGAGCACGGTGGCGGAATCCAATCCGCCACTGAGTAATACAATTGCTTTCATTAAGTTGACAAATCACAGACTAAACGGGCGCGCTCACTTTCAATGATCAAATCAGTGAAGGCATCGGTGAGATTGTCGGGATCGTTGGCCATTAGATCTTGCGAGCGCACCACCCGCGGCCCAAAGACTGCTTCAGCACGATCTGGCGAGCCGCCAAAGTCTATCACTAGCACATGAATGCCATTGCCTTTGCCGAGACCAAACTCAATCAGCTCCACCGGCACCTCGCGCCAGGTGCCGCGAATCGGTAGCGCGATGATCTGATAATCGACCTCATCTTCAATGATGAAGGGCGCACTGGCAGCTTGTAGCTGTGGTGGAAGCAGCGCCCAAGCCTGCTCAGTATCCGGCAATGCCAGCCGAAACTGCTCTAAGGCAGCACTGTATTGACAGCGATCATCAACCCCAGATAAAAAATCATCCAACGCCACGGTGGGCAATTCGCCCCAAGCGTTGCTGAAACTAACAAGGCACAGCCCACAACCGACGATAAATTGACGCATCACGATTTTTTGCTCCAAAAAAATCTGCCAAAACTGGTTAGTATCAATATAACTGATAAAAAATCAAGCAATTGATGGTGTATTGTCGCAGATCAACTGCATGGTGCGGTTGTCTGTGCAGACAAAGATCGCTAGACTTCTTAGTTGGTGCTTATCATTCATAATTTCACTCCCCATGCAAATATCTCCCGCTGCTTTGCCCAATCACGCCTTCACTCAAGTCGCTGAGGGCCTGTTTTGTATCGACACCGATCTTTATCGCCCCGGATTAGCCGCCTGTTATCTGCTTGAAGATCAGGGGCAGCTGGCATTGATCGACACTGGCACTGCCTGTGCGGTGCCCAGAATTTTGGCAGTCATTGCCCATCTGGGTTTCAGCCCCGAGGCGGTGGATTGGATCATCCCCACCCATGTTCATCTCGATCATGCCGGAGCCACCGGCGATCTGCTGGCGGTCTGTCCTCAGGCTCAGGTGTTGATCCATCCCAAGGGTGCGCCGCATCTGATCGATCCAACAAAGCTGATTGCTGGTGCGACGGCGGTGTATGGTGAGGATGAGTTTCTCGCCCATTTTGGTGGGCTGACTGCCGTGCCTGCCGAGCGGGTCATCGAGGCTACGGATGAGCAGGTGATCAGGGTGGGTACGCGCTCGCTGTGTTTTCTCGATACCCCAGGCCATGCCAACCATCACGGCTGTCTGTTTGATGAGCATACCCAGGGCTGTTTTACTGGCGATACTTTCGGCATCGCTTATCGTGAATTTCACACTGCGCAAGGGCCTTGGCTGTATGCCCCGACAACACCGGTTGCCTTTGATCCCGAACGCTGGCTGGCAAGCATCGAGCGCATTCTGGCACTCAAACCCCAAGCACTGTATCTAACTCATTTTGGCAAGGTTGAGCAGCCCGAACAATGTGCGCTACAGTTACGGGCGAGTATTCAGGCAATGGCGGATGTGGCGTTAACGCTCGAAGATCAGCCGCCCGGATCAGCACGGATCGAACAACTGCGCACGGCAGTTGCGGAAGTGTTGCTCAATTCAGCGCGTGCTTGGGGGGTGACCTTGCCCGAGGCAACCCTACGCGAGTTGCTTGCGGTTGATCTGGCACTCAATAGCCAGGGGCTGGAGGTGTGGCTGCAACGGCGAGCGCGTCAGGCACAAGCATGAGTCTTGCGCAGTGGCGGTGGTGGCCATTGCTGCCAGCCGCGCTTGGCGGTGGGCTGTTATGGTGGTGGCTGCTTGCCCCCTTTGCCCCACCACAATCTTTGACACTAACCGAGCCGCACGCGCTTCTCGATCAGCCGCTAACACTCAATCTGGATGCAGCAGGTCAAGCGGCGGTGGATATCCCGCTGGATGCAATCAGCGTCCAGCCCGGCGGTTTTTTGGTGATTCGTGGCACGGGTTTGCAACCGCTTGAGCGGATCATTTTGCTCCGCCAGCGCCAGCCACTGCAAAGCCCGCTGTTTCATGATCAAACCCGCGATCCAATCACTGAACAGATGATGTTGCCGTCATTCAGCGGCGCTCAATTGTGGATTCCGCTGTGGCAACTCAAACCCTGGGAAGGGACGATCACCCGCTTAGCATTCGGTTTTTATGGTCAGCCTGAGCAACGCATCCAACTCGATGCAGTTGAGCTGCAACCTGCGACCTGGCGCACGCGGCTGGCTGCGTTGACTGCCAACTGGGCGCGAGCCAGCACCTGGGATCAAAGCTCAATCAATCAGTATCGAGGGCAAACCGATATTTTATTGGCACGGTTGCGCTTGC
>SKYD01000152.1 GCA_007128075.1 Thiorhodovibrio sp. | reverse complement strand
CGCCGCCGCTTGCAACAGTGGCTGAAGCACCCGCCGCTGCGCCACCCGCCAGAACCCCGCAGATTTTCATTGCCCCAGCACTGCCCGAGGATGGCAGTCCGCTGCCGCGTGGAGCGGCTGAATTGCGTGCTGCCTTGACCCAATCGCCGCCGCTGGAGATTGCCCCCGAATTGAATGCAATGCCCGACGCTGCCAGCTCGCGCATCCCAGCGGATCTGCGTGCTGAGGTAGCAGCACTCAGACAGCAATTGCGCCAGCAGCCAGCGTCGCCCAATACTTTGGTGTCACTGTCCGTGCATGTCTATGATGTCGATCCAGCACAAAGATTTGTGTATATCAACGGGCGCAAATTTCAAGAACAGCAGCCGATCAGCGAGAATGTGATGCTCAGGCGCATTGCCCCCGACGGCATCTGGCTAGATGTTGGTGGCGAGGAGGTGTTTCAGCCGCGCTGAATCAGCCTGATGGGTTATACTTTGCATTGGTTAATGCTCACACGATAAGGATATTCTCATGCTTGATCCTCGCCTCTTGCGCACGCAACTTGATTGGGTCGTTGCTCAGTTAGCACGGCGTGGTTTAACCCTCGATCCTGACCAAATTCGCACCTTGGAGGAGCGGCGCAAGGCGGTGCAGGTCGAGGTGCAGACACTGCAAAATCAGCGCAACACCCAATCTAAGGCAATTGGTCAGGCAAAGGCGGCTGGCGCGGATATCGCGCCGCTAAAAGCCGAGGTCGCTGCCTGTGGTGAGCGGCTCAAGGCACTTGCTACCGAGCTAGATGAGATTCAACAGACGCTGCAAACCATCAGCTTGAATCTGCCCAATCTGCCTGCTGCGGATGTCCCCGAAGGGCGCGATGAGTCTGCTAATCGTGAACAACGGCGTTGGGGCGAGCCGCGCCAGTTTGACTTTACTCCCCGCGATCATGTCGAGCTGGGTACGCTGCACGGCTGGATGGATTTCGATGCGGCTGCCAAGCTGGCGGGGGCGCGGTTTGTGGTGTTAAAGGGCGCGCTGGCGCGGTTGCAGCGTGCTTTGATCCAGTGGATGCTCGATCTGCACACCCAAGAGCACGGCTATCAAGAGGTCTATGTGCCCTATCTTGCCAATGCCGAGAGTCTGTATGGCACCGGGCAGTTGCCGAAATTTGCCGAAGATTTGTTCAAGGTGCCTGGCGAGCGCGATTTTTATCTGATTCCGACTGCCGAGGTGCCAGTGACCAATCTGCTGCGCGATCAGATTGTCGAGCCAGATGCTCTGCCCGGGCGCTGGGTGGCGCATACTCCATGTTTTCGCAGTGAGGCTGGTGCCTATGGCAAAGACACCCGCGGCATGATTCGCCAACATCAGTTTGAAAAAGTCGAATTGGTGCAAGCAGTCGCGCCGCAGGATGCAGTGGATGCCCATGAGGCGTTGACCCGCCATGCTGAAGAAGTGTTGCAGCGGCTGGAATTGCCCTATCGCGTGGTGTCGCTCTGTGCTGGCGATCTGGGCTTTGCTGCCACCAAGACCTACGATCTGGAGGTGTGGCTACCGGCTCAAGGCTGCTATCGTGAGATTTCCTCATGCAGCCATTTTGGCGATTTTCAGGCACGGCGGTTGCAAGCACGCTGGCGCAATCCTGAGACTGGCAAACCGGAGCTACTGCATACCCTCAATGGCTCCGGGGTCGCCGTTGGCCGTGCGGTGGTGGCACTGTTAGAGAATCATCAGCAAGCCGATGGCAGCATCCACATTCCAGCCGTGCTGCGCCCTTACTTCGGCGCAACAATTCCAAATTTGCCCTGATCGCCGACCATGGAGACTGCAAAATCGCGTATCATCTTTATTGTCTACAGCGGTCGCTTTGCCTGTTTGTCAACATGTTGTGGCGCGTCCGCTGCCTTCTGGTTTCTTAAATTAGGATAGATCATAGCAATGAACGACTCCCAACATCTTATGCGCTCAATTTTGCAGCGTATCGCCACTGGTCCCGAATTATCAAAATCAATCTCCTGCGAGGAAGCGCGCTTGGGGATGCGTGCTATTTTCGAGGGCGAGGTTGATCCGGTTCAGGCTGGTGTCTTTCTGATCGCGCTGCGCATGAAACGCGAAACTGACGATGAACAACGCGGGGTTTTAGAGGCGGTGCGCGAGGTCACGGATCATGTTGTCGCCGATGTGCCCGAGGTGGTGGACATTGCCGATCCCTATGATGGCTACAATCGCTGCCTGCCAGCCGCGCCCTTTTTGCCAGTGGTGCTTGCCGCCTGTGGTGTGCCGACGGTCAGTCATGGGCTGGATTCTGTGGGGCCGAAATTTGGTGTCACCCATCGCCATGTTTTAGAGGCGGCACAGTTGCCAGTCGATCTGACCCCGGCGGAGGCGGCGGCACGGCTGGCGAATCGCGCCATTGGCTGGAGCTATGTCGATCAATCACGCTTCGCCCCCAAGCTACACGCCTTAACTGGGCTGCGCGAGACCATCGTCAAACGCCAGGTGTTAACCACGGTTGAGGTGTTGGCGCGCCCAATTCATGGCCAACAAAAAACCCATCTGGTCACTGGCTATGTACACAAACCCTATCCCCGCATCTACGCCCTACTGGCGCGTCATGCGGGCTTTAATTCAGCGCTACTGGTGCATGGGACTGAGGGCGGGGTGGTGCCTTCATTGCGGCAAGCGGGCATCTGCTATAACTATCATCGCATGAGCGAAGAGCAGCCCTTTGAGATCGATCCCGAGACCTTGGATATTGAGCAATCCGTGCGCGCAGTGCCGCTGCCTGATGGTTTGCCGACCATCAGCCGCCCGGGGGATGATATTGCGGTGACCGTGGATGTCAAAGCCACCGCCAAAGCAGCAGCCAAAGCTGGGCTGGCGGCCTTGCAAGGGCATCGTGGGCCAACCTATGACAGCCTGGTCTTTGGTGGTGCCTTGATTTTGTGGCACATCGGACGCGAGGGCACCTTGACGGCGGCAGCAAATCGTATCCGTGCCGCACTCGATACTGGCGTTGCCAGTGAGCATCTGCGCTAATGGACGCGCCCTATCCCTGGTCAAGGCTGTGCTGAGTTGATCACATAGTGATACAGCCGAAAAACATGCAGCGGCTGTTCACAAGGCGGTGGTGCGCCCTCAGCCCAAGGTTGTAACGGCTGGCGGCGACAATCAACCAGCGTCTGTTGCTCGGCGACCTGAAAGCCTTTGATTGATGGCGCGGTGGATTTGTAAGTGATCAGCCAAAAGTGGTCGTTGTGCAATGAATCCGCAGATGGGGTGAGTGTGCCGCGCAGATATTCTGAGGGGCGGGTGATCCCCGGCCATTGGCCAACCTGCAACGCTGGACGATAAAAATTGACCATGGCAGCAATCTGATAGCGGTCAGCAAACAGCGGTGCTGGCGGCAGCGTGGCGGCGAGTTCAGCAAAGCCGTGGGTCTCGCGTAGCAGACGCGGTGGTGGATTGCCAGGTAAAGCACTGCTGTCGGCGGCATAGAGCACATAGAGACTCAATAGCAGGGCGTTGGCGACACTCGCTGCCAACACTAAACGCAGCGACAAACGCCACTGCGCCAGCACCGCCGCCGCAGTGAAGAGATACATTGCCGACCAATTGGGCTGCACCGTGCTACTGATCCAAGCAATCACCGCAAAAAACACCAATGGCACCAAGGTGGCCGCCCACAATAACGCCTGCGCTGGCTGCGAAAGCGGGGCTGGCGGTGGCGCATTGCCCCGCCGCCACCCCAGTGCCACCAATAAAAATCCCCAAAACAGCAACTGACTGAGCACAAAGCCACCAACCTGAGCTGCGCGCTCGCTATGTGTTGGAGCAAGCTGCACCAGTGAACTTGCCGTGGTGGTTTCAATCGCAGTAGGTAACAATGCCCCCGTTGCCAGCTCCAGACCATGCCCTAGCTGAAAACGGATGGTTAGCCAATCATGGGCGGCATTCCACAGCACATTGGGTAAAAAAATCATGAGCGCGAGCAACGCCCCCAGATATGGCCAACGGGTGCGCAGTGCTGCTCGATCCGCCATCACGAGAGCAAGCAACAGCACCGGCCCCATCAGCACCATGGTGTATTTGCTCAACAGCCCCAGCCCAGTTGCCAGCCCCGCACTCAGCCAGCGCGGGCGCTCACCCTGCAATGCCGCCAGCCCTTCATGCAGCGCCAACACCCAGCACAGTGCCAGCGCGGTGTCTGGAGTGGCGATAACCCCAAAGGCAACCCCAGGCAGGGTTGTGCCGACAAGGATCAGAGCCAGTGTTTGCTGATGCCCACTCAGTCCGCAACGGGCATAAAAACGCCACAACAGCACCAGACTGACATTGGCTGCCAGCCAAGTGCCAAAGCGGGCTGCTAACACCGAATCTGGCCACCAGCGATGACCGAGACTTAACAGTGCCACACCTGGCGGATGATCAAAATAGCCCCAAGCAAGTGCCCGCGCCCAATGAAAATAATAGGCTTCATCTTGGGTGACAGGCAGTGTTGCTGCCAGCAGCAACCGCCAGACCGCCAACAGCGTGAGCACCGCCAGCGGAGCCATCCACACAGCAAAACCAGGGCGCGAGGTCATGTGATGAGATTAATAAGCATTTGAATTAAAAGAACAGCAATTTTAACAACCAAATGCTGGCTATGGTACAAATTGACCACTGCCAACCGCTTAATCAACAAGAGGATTTTTTATGTGCAAACAGCGCCTGCTCGGCAGCATGATCATCACGAGCCTATTGCTGGTGCTCATTGGCTGTGCCTCAACGCAGCCACGCATCAGTGCCAGTGAAACCTATCGCGGCGCACTGGTCGCGGCATTGTTGCCGATTGAAGGCACTATTGATGATATTGGATTCTGGCTGCTGCGTGAGCGTTTGGAGCCAGAGGTGCAGGAGGCCATTGTCGCGGCGGGGACATTTGCGGCGTTTAGCACCATTAAGCAAATCAATCAGCCCAATGAGGCTGATGTGTTGTTGCTGTTGCGCATGGAGACCACAGCATCACAGCCAGCACTGTATCTGCGGGCGCACAACAAGACGGATGGGCGGGTGGAACTCGAACGGCGCTATCGGTTACCGCAAGGGGCGGTGGATGATCAGACCGTGGCACAGCTTGCCCGCACGATCAGCCAGGATGTGCATCGGCGTTTTCGTCGCTAACGATAAGGGCGCAGATAGTGCCATTCAAAAAACATCTTCATCCAATGTAAAAGGCGCAGCGGTGGCAGCATAAAATTGTGTTTTTCAGTGCGACCAACCAGAATACCGCGATCATTGGTATCGACAATGCACAGCAATTCAACCTTAAATGTCGCCGTTGGGGCTTGGCCATTCAGCTCGGCGGCAAGATTGCGCGCCGCAGTTGCTGCTTGCATATCGGCCATGTGCGCCTGCTTGGGCATCCAATCCGGTCCAGGGAAGCTGCCGGCATCACCAGCGACATACACCCGCTCGGCACCCACCACCCGACACTGGGCATCGGCTTGCAACAGCCCACCTGGAGAGCGCGCCAGCGCGGTTTGATCAAACCAAGCGTTGCCGGTTAAACCTGGCATGAAGATGATCAGATCCGCGGTTAAGTTGCCACCTTCAGTGTTGATTTGCTGGTCAGCAAAGCCAGTGATCTTATGCCCAAGATGGGTCTCGATGCCGCGCTTGGCCATTGTTGTGAGCAAGCGATCCACTGCTTTTGCTCCTAAACGGTTGCCAGGGCGTTCAGCAGGGGAAAACAGCAACAGCCGAAACTGATCGCGCCGCCGTTCAGCACGCAACTGTTGGTCCAAACCAAAGAGTAATTCAAAGATTGGCCCGCCGCGCATCGCGTTAGGTTCTTGGGGATTGCCAGCAAAACCCAAGGCAATGGTGCCGGCGGTTAGTGTCCGCACCCGCTCCCGAATCTGTTCAGCAGCGGCAATTCCCTCGCAGGGGGTGATGACGCTGTCAATGCCGGGGAGTTTTTTGATAAAACGCCCGCCACTGGCAATGATGATTCCATCGTGCTCGATTGCGCCTGCGGTGGTTTCCAGAGTGCGCCCATCAGCGGATAAGCCCGTGGCCTCTGCTGCCACATGCTGCACCCGCATCCGTTTGAAAAATTTCGCCAAATCAACACGCAACTGGTCAGCGCGCCGCAATCCGCTAGGAATCCAGATCAGGCTTGGAAGATAGACCAGTTCGCACTTGGGGCTGACAACAGTAAGCTTTGCGTCGGGGAGCGCGCGGCGCAGCGTACGCACCGCCGTTAACCCAGCAAAGCCTGTGCCAACAATGGTGATCCGCTGCGCCATGAGTTAACTCTCTTGCTTTTTTAGCTGTTGTTGGTAGATGTTGTTGACCCGCTCGCGCAGTTCCTTGCCTGGCTTAAAATAGGGGACATATTTGCCACTCAGTGCCACCGCCTCACCAGTTTTGGGGTTGCGCCCCATGCGCGGTGCGCGATAATGCAGCGAAAAGCTCCCAAAGCCACGAATCTCGATGCGCTCGCCAGAGGCTAGGGTCTGGCTCATGTACTCCAGCAGATAGCGCACCGCGTAGTCTACATCTCTGAATGCCAGTTGGTTATCCTCTGATGCCGCAAGTGCCTCGATTAACTCGGATCTCATCATCTCCGCATACTCCTTCAATCTTAGTCGCGCTGGGCTTCTTCCATTTGCTGCTTGAGGATATCGCCGAGCGTGGCAGTGCCAGTTTGGGAATCGCTGGAGTAACCCTTGATTGCCGCCTGTTCTTCAGCAGCATCCTTGGCCTTGATTGACAGCGAAATGGTGCGATTTTTGCGGTCAACGCCGATAAATTTCGCTTCCACCTGCTCATCAACTTTCAGCACCGAACGGGCATCCTCGACCCGATCCCGCGAGATTTCTGAGGCACGCAGATAGCCCTCAACCCCTTCGGCAAGCAGTACGGTCGCGCCCTTGGGATCAATGTCGGTGATGGTGCCGGTGACAATGCTGCCCTTTTCGTGCAACGCCACAAAGCTGGAAAACGGATCCTTATCCAGTTGCTTGACCCCCAGCGAGATGCGCTCGCGCTCAGGATCAACCGACAGCACCACCGTTTCGAGCATGTCACCCTTTTTGTAATTGCGCAGCGCGTCCTCGCCCGATTCATCCCAAGATAAATCAGACAGATGCACTAAACCATCGATGCCACCATCCAGACCGATAAATATGCCGAAATCGGTGATTGACTTGATCTGACCGCTGACATGGTCGCCTTTTTTATGGGTAGCAGAGAACTCTTCCCATGGATTAAGCTGACACTGTTTGATGCCAAGCGAGATCCGGCGGCGCTCTTCGTCAATGTCAAGCACCATGACCTCGGTCTCATCGCCAAGCGACACCACCTTGCTGGGGTGAATGTTTTTATTGGTCCAATCCATCTCGGAGACATGCACCAGACCTTCGACCCCGTCCTCGATCTCAACAAAACAGCCATAATCAGCAATGTTGGTGACTTTGCCGAACACGCGGGTGCTCTCAGGATAACGACGCGAGATATTGACCCACGGATCCTCGCCCATTTGTTTCAGACCAAGCGACACCCGCTGCCGATCACGGTCAAATTTAAGCACCTTGACCATGATCTCTTGGCCAATCTCGACCACCTCAGAAGGATGCTTGACCCGCCGCCACGCCATATCGGTGATATGCAGCAGCCCATCGATGCCGCCTAGATCCAAGAACGCACCGTAATCGGTAAGATTTTTGACCACGCCTTGCAGCTCGGCTCCTTCCTCCAACTTTTCGAGTAACGCCTCGCGCTCGGCACTGTATTCTTCCTCGACCACCGCCCGCCGTGAGACCACCACATTGTTGCGGCGGCGGTCGAGCTTGATGACCTTAAATTCGAGCTCTTTGCCTTCCAGATAGGTGGTGTCGCGCACTGGCCGCACATCGACCAAAGAACCGGGCAAAAAGGCGCGCACGCTGCCGATCTCGACGGTAAAGCCGCCCTTGACCTTGCCGTTGATCAGCCCTCGTACTGTCTGGGCATCCTCGAAGGCTTTTTCTAAGCCATCCCAGGCGGCAAAGCGTTTGGCTTTTTCGCGAGACAGCCGCGTGGTGCCAAAGCCATCTTCAACGGCATCGAGTGCCACCTGCACCTCGTCACCAACGGCAACCTCAAGCTGCCCATCAGAGCCGATGAATTGATTGCGCGGGATGATGCCTTCTGATTTGAGACCGGCGTTGACAATGACTGCATCAGCAGTGATCGCCACGACTTCTCCGGTGACAATCGCCCCGGGTTGCAACTGGGTATTGGTCAGACTCTGTTCAAAGAGATCGGCAAAACGTTCGGTCATAAGTGTGAAATTTCCTGGCGGCACCGCCATACCCCATGGTCGAGAAATCTAATTTGATCGCCCATGAGGGGTTAGGTTAAAAAAAGTTGCTGGCAGCTACGACCTTATGGTGCGCTGTCCAGCCCAGCTTGAGTGATCGCCGCGATGACCCGAGCGAACACCTCATCAATAGTAAATTGCGTGGTATCGAAGACCAGCGCCCCCGATGCCACCGCCAGAGGACTGTGCGCCCGCCCACGGTCACGGGCATCGCGCGCGCACAGCTCCTCAGTGAGCTTGCTTAGGTTAGCATCAACTCCCTTATCCTTCAACTGTTTATAGCGGCGTTGGGCGCGCTCTTCGGGACTGGCATCGAGAAACAGCTTCAATGGCGCCTGTGGAAACACCACGCTGCCCATATCACGCCCATCGGCGACCAGCCCGGGCGGTTGTGCTGCTGCCCGTTGCCAGTCAAGCAGCCGCGCGCGCACCCCTGGATAGGCCGCGATCTGTGAAGCAGCCGTTCCCACCGCTTCGCTGCGAATCTGGGTGCTAATCTCAGCACCATTGAGCAGCAAGTGTTCACCCTGCAATTGCAGCTCAATCTGATCCGCAAGCGCGGTGATTGCCGCCTCATCCGCCAGCACCAGCGTCTGTTGCAGTGCGGCATACGCCAGCCCGCGATACAGTGCCCCGCTGTCGAGCAGATGCCAGCCCAGATGTTGTGCCACCAACGCGGCAATGGTGCCCTTGCCAGTGCCTGATGGGCCGTCGATGGTAATCACTGGAACTGAATTGGTCGTGGTGTACATTCTAAGTCCTTCGCCTGTGTTACGCGCACGGCGCATTGTAGGTCAAGTTGACGCTGAAATTTTGCGCCAGTCGCGCCTAACAAGCTGAGTGGGTGTTGGGGTCGCCAGATCGTCGAATTAAGATTGTGCGAGCGGCACACGGGGATCGAATGCCTAACGGCTTGACAGAGCAAAAAACAGTTTGGCTGGCACTAAACGCCCGCTTTTTTTAACTCATCGAGGAGAGCTGGCAAGCGTGGTTTTTGATTGCGAATTGCGCTGATGATCTGCTGCCATTGTTGTGGCTCGTTTAATTGTTCAGTTAATAGATATTTGATTCGTTGTAGATACTGCGCTGCTTGCATATAATTGCCTCGCCCGCGTTGTTTGATCAATTCTGGAATCTGTTGTTGGTATAGAGCAAGTGAGTCACGAGGCTTGACTTTTTCAGCAGCTTTGGCAACTGCGATCACTAATCTGTTGTTAACATAAGGGCTTGCAAGCGACATCTGTTGCAGCATATCCAATGCCGCTTCAATATCATTTTCCAGCAAATAAATGCGTGTTAATAAATCAAAGTCTTTCTCTTTTTTTAATTGTGACAACAGACTGGATTGTCGTTGCGGCCAATCGCCTAATTTCTCAGCAATATTTTTAATCGCTTGATAAGCGTTTACACCTTTTTGCATCCAAAATAAAGCCGTTGCATATTCAATTGCTTCATCCCAGTGGCTATTTTTTATCGCTTGGGTATTAAGCCAGTTAACAAATTGACTCGATGGTTTGCTTTGGTTTCGCTTTAAAATGAGTTCTTTAATCAAATGTTCTTGACCTTGATCAATAAATAGATCAGCACAATTGAGCAAAGTATAATCTGAAAAATCTTTGAGTTCAGCAATTGCCTCGTCGAAGCGATGTAATTCTAGCAATTGTTTAATTAAATTATAGTCCTGTCCAGTGCTCCGACAGATTTCGAGGGCCTGTTCAGGGGAAAAATAATCAGACTGAAGATCAAGCAAAAATTCACCATAGGATTTTCTTTTAAAATCTTCATTTGAACTAATGTCTATTTTTTCTTGAATCCAATTCCCAATTTGCATTTTTTCAGTTGGATTAGAGCGTTCAATCACAATTTCATAACAAGCATCAGACATTCCATAACCGCCGTGCTCAATATCAGCGATGATAATATTCGTCAAGGTCTGGAATATCTCCAGCCGCATCTGTGGTTGATCAATGTGCTCCAGATAATTTTGCAATTTTTCACTACCTTCATCAAAAATAGTATATAAATCGCTATTGTTTTCATAAATTTCGTCTAAAATAAGCAGCGCTTCATTGATGACGACTTGGCAAATAGTCACCGCATTAGCCCAATCTTTTTGTTGATGATAGAGATCGGCTTGGTTTAAAATCGGATGTAATTGACTGGCAATCTCTCGTGCTGCATGATAATTATAAGGATCGCAACTTGCGAATGCACGGTTGATTTGGCGGCGAATAATTTCAGGATCGATTGGTTGCTTAGGCGTTGCCTGCAAATACACCATATCCTCTAAATCTGGATAGCGAGCGATCATCTGGCTGATGAGCTGGATCAATTGCTGTTGATCGTGCTGCTGCAGTGTTGTTGTGAGTGGCTCGATATGCTCAAAGCTCTCTGGTTTGTGTAGCCAGGTCAACAACAGTGCGGCACTGTGTTTGCAATTTCCCTGGTTACCCACTGGACAGGTGCAATAGCCAGAGTCAACGCCATCATCTGTGAGTTTAAGCGAGATGGAATAAGGCTGGGGCATTGAGCCCCAGCATTGTGCTTTAAGAACACCATCCTGAAATCGTGGATTGATGATTGCGCCTTGCTCGTAGTATTTTTGAGCAAGGGTAAGCGAGCCGCCACCAATCCAAGTCAAAATGTTTTTGTGAGTAATTTTTTTCACTTACACGCCCCCACCGCGATGCACCAGCTCATAATAAATTTTTTCCAGCTCAAGTTTGTGCTTAGTCTCTTCACTGGCAAGAAAGCGGAACAAATCCTGAATCGGGCCGCTGGGAGTGGTGTCTGCCAGCTCGCCATAGTGAGTCATGGCGGCATGTTCGCGCCCCATCGCGTATTGCAACACGGCTTGGTCGTCGGGATTGTCGCCTAAATCGGGCAGGTGCAAACAATCAGAGAATTTGCTATCACTCACCGGGCGCTGGATCTCGCTTTGAATCTGCTCACCAAGATCGCCGCGCTGGGCTAATTCAGTAAACAGATCGAAATGGCGCTGCTCCTCGGCGGCAAGCTCTTCAACCAGATCGCGGATACGCTTGCTGACTTTGGGAATTAACGCGGTATAAAAATCGCGGGCGGACTCCTCAAAACGAGTCGCAACTTCTAAAATCTCGCGCAGCGTGGTTTTGCTGCGCAGTTCCTGCATCCCTCGGCTGCCTTCGGTCATGCTCTGTGCTCCATAGTTAAAGCAGCGTGAATACTGGCGGCGACGCGGTGTCCATCGGCAACGGCGGAGACTACATCCGGCCCACGCACCATATCGCCGCTTGCCCACAGCCAGTCAACCGCCGTGCGCCCACCGCTGTCGGTCTGCAAGCGTCCACGCTGCCATTCCAATGCTTCGGTGAGTGTCTCGCCGAGTAAGTCAGTGTCGGTCATCTGCCCAATTGCCTCGACGACCATCTCACCAGCATGGAATTGTTCGTCGTTTTCGTCATAACTCGGGGCAAAGCGCCCCTGGTCATCAAAGATGGACTTCACTTTCCAAGTCTTCAAGCCCATGACCTGATCGTTTTCGATCACCACCTCACGCGGCCCCCGCGCTGGCAAAATCACGATCTGCTCCTCACCGGCTTCTTTGATTTCTTCCGGATCAGCCAGAAAATGCGCCAAATCCTCCAGCGCGGTGACCGTGATCTTGACCTCGCCATAGGCGGTCATCTGTTGGCGGGCGAGCGTGCGGGCAATGTCCATCGCCACATTGCCGCCGCCGATCACTACTGCCGAGCGCGGGATGGTGAAGGATTCCCCCGCCGTGACCGCACGCAACAAATCGACTGCTTTGTAGACACTGCGATGCTCACTGCCCGGGATGCGAGTGCCGCGCCCCAGTTGCAAACCCAGCGCCAGCAGCACGGCATCATAATTAGAATGCAGGGTGTCGAGTGCGACATCCTTGCCGATACGCACATTGCAATGAATGGTCACGCCGAGATTGCGAATGACATCGACATCGCGGTCAATCGCATCATAGGGCAGGCGATACTCGGGGATGCCCCAGCGCGTCATGCCGCCTGGGCGACTCAGTGCTTCGTACACCGTGACCTGATGCCCAAGTTTGGCAAGATCGAAAGCCGCCGTGAGCCCAGCAGGGCCAGCACCAATAATCGCAATTTTGTTGCCAGTTGCCGCTGCCACTGGGCCGACAATGCGCTGCACAGTGTCGGGGGGCACCTGATCGAGGATATGCCGCTTGAGCCAGCGGATGGCAATCGGATCACCTTCGTGTTGCGCTGCGCACACACCTTCGCATTTGTGGGTGCAAACCCGCCCGCAGACACTCGAAAACGGGTTGCTGTCATAGAGCAGCTTGACTGCCTGTTCATAATCGCCGGCGCGAATCGCCGCGATGTATTCAGGGATTGCCATGTGCGTCGGGCAGGTTGCAATACACAGTCCGCAGGCGACACAACGATCTGCCTCCGCTCGTGCCTCATCAACGGCATAGCCCTGCACGATCTCAACAAACGAATCGATCCGCGCCTCGGGTTCGAGTTCGCGCATCGCAATGCGCTCCGGTGCGGTCAGCCGATGTGCGTCAGGGCGATGATAGCCAAGCGTGGTTGTATCCCAGGGCTTGGCTTCAACACCAGGCGTAAAACGAAACGCATCAGGGTCGCTGTCCACCCAGGTGTAAACATTGGACATGCTCAGTGAGCGGGTCATGCAAATGTCAACGCACAGCGCACACCAGCAACAGCGACCATAGTCGATGCGTGGTCTGAGTCCAGAATCGCCGTGTTTGGTGGCAATACTTTCCACAGCCACCATATCAATCGCCGCGTTTTGGCAGATTGCCTCACAGGTGCCGCAGCCAATGCACTTGTCAACATCGTTTTGATGAAAGCCACGGTAGCGCGGCGCACCGGGGCGATCATTGAGCGGATCACGAATTGTCACCGGCTCGCGAAAGATATTTTTCCAAGCAGTAAAAGGGGATAGTAGGTCGCGCACACTCATGGCTTATCTCTCAATCTCTGGCGGATAGGTGTGCAGCGACACCATCAGCGCGGCCACATCAGCAATATTGGCATTGACAATCATCCGTTCCAACAACGCCATCGCATGGGTATAGGATGGACCGCGCACATTAACCCGTCGTGGATAGCCGCTGCCATCGGTGACCAGATAATAGCCATACTCACCGCGTGAGCACTCGCCACAAATGTAAGTTTCACCAGGTGGAATCGTCCAATGCAGCACATTGGGTATCTCGGCCATAACCGCGCCTTGCGTTGGCATCTTGGCGAAAAGCTGGCGAATTAAATCAATCGACAGCAAGACATCGCGGCGCCGCACATCAGCACGGGTGTACATATCGGAATCGGTGCCAATAATTGGCTCAAAGTCCAGTTGTGGATACACCAGATAGGGTTTATCCTTGCGTAGGTCTTTGGCAACACCAGCAGCGCGGGCATTGGGACCAGTAACCCCGTAAGGATCAATCCACGCCCGATCAATCACGCCGTTGCCGACAGTACGGCGCTTGAACACCGCGTTGCAGAACATGGTGTCGTAGATGTCCGCCATCACGGTTTCAAGTTCACGCAAGGTCGCTTCCATGCGTGAGGCAAAACCCTCGGGCAGCCCATCGCGCACCCCGCCCGGCAAAATGAACATGTGATAAATCCGCCCGCCGGTCAGTTCCTCAAAACGATCCAGCATCACATCACGGGCATAGGTCGCCCACTGACCAATGACCCCCAGCCCCAGCGAGCCAGCCTGACCGCCGAGATACATCAGATAGCTGTTAATCCGCCCCATTTCGAGAATCAGGGTGCGAATCCAGTGGGCACGCTCGGGAACCTCCAAGCCAGCAAGCTCTTCAATCGCGGCGGCAAAACAGTATTCGTTAAAATCTGGCTCAGGGACACAGATGCGGCACACAATCGGAAAGCACTGGATAAAGGTGCGCCGCTCCATGAGCTTTTCAAAGCCACGGTGCAGATAGCCGACATGGGTTTTGCCCTCGACGACCTCATCGCCGCACACCGTCAGCTCCACCGACATGTTGCCAGTGATGCCAGGATGCTGTGGCCCTTGCCACAGTTTGAGATATTTGCCCGAGCTTAAATCAATGTCGAGCGTGCCATCGGGTTTGAGAGCCGGATATTGGCTCCGATCAGGGGTCAACAATGCCATGGGTTAGCGTCCACTTGGCGTTAGAGGTTGGTCGCGCATGTGCGTGGCGGGATCGAGTGAAACCCGTCCCGGGCGCTCATTGAAAGTCTCACGCGCATAACGCAAGGTGTCAAAATCGCGCCGATAAGGCGGAATCTCCTGCCAGCCTTCGAGAATAAAATCGTCTTGTAGCCGCGGACTGTCTGGAAAATCAATTCCAAACATCTCGCGCAATTCGCGCTGATAGGTGGCTGCTGTGGGCCATAGATCATGAATGCTGTCCATACTGGCAGGGTCGCGGTCAATGCGCACCCGCAGCCCAAGATCACAAGCGCGGGCGCGATTGGCGAGCAGATAGGTGAGCTGAAATTGCCCATCTTCGAGCCAATCCACTGCTGTCAGCAGCACTAGATGAGTAAAGCCCTCACGATCCCGCAGATGCAACAGCACCGAGCGCAGTTGCGCCGGTTCTAGGCTAATAAACGCCAGATCGGGGCGCTGCTCAGTGAAGGTGCCGAGTGGAAACAGGGCAGAGAGTCTGTCGTAAAGATCACGCATCCAATATCACCAATTGTAGTCAGGCATGTCCCAGTCGTGAATCACGCGCTTTTGATTCGCCTTATACCAGTCAAAATTCTCAGCATACAGATTCCCGCCTTCGCATTTTCCTTGACGAATCAGGCGTTTAAGCTCTTCAAAGCCAGCAAGCAGCGACTCAGGACGCGGCATACAGCCAGCGATATAGACATCGACCGGCAGATAGTCATCCAGCCGCTTGATGGTGTTGTACGAATCCCAATACATGCCGCCATTGATGGTACACGAACCTAAGCCAACCACATACTTGGGATTTTGCATCTGTTCATAAGAGCGAATCACCCGTTTGAGTGTTTTCACCGACAGATACCCCGAAATCACAAACAGATTCGCCTGGCGCGGAGTCGCCCGCCACTGAATGCCATAGCGATAAGCATCAAAGCGTGGAGTCATCAACGGGCGCATCTCAATCGCCCCACAACCGGTACCAAAGCCCAAAATCCATAAAGATTCGGCACGCGCCCAGTTAAACAAATCCTCGACGATACGCAGATACGCTGGTGGCTCGACCTTGGGCAACTCTGGACAATAATAATCGCGCAGCGGTTCAACATCGAACTCGATGCCATCGGGACCAGTGACCCGCCGTGGTTGCAATTCTGGTTTCATATCAATTTGTGTCATGTTTCTTACTGGGGAGTGTAGGGCGATTTTGTTCAGACTACAAAACAGCTTGAAATGTCGCTATACTAAAGCTCTTGAGCACTTAGATCAACACCAGCTTATAAACAACTCCATTTCAAGGGGCAGGGAATCCAGCCTTTTTGAGATTCAAAAAAACAATCTGCGCTGGAGTGTATTAGGCGATGGTCGCCGCTCAACTCACCAACAGACCACCGGATTCCCCGTATCAACTGGCGCACGCCAGTGATGCGCGGGCATTGCTGCATTGCTCAATAATACGCGATTTTGGAGTTTAGATTTTTTATGTTCGTCACTACCCAAGAGCTTATGCTTGCTGAGATTGCGGCATCACTTCACAGCAGCCAACCGTTGCGGCGGTTACTCATCTGTGGCGCAGTGCCAGAGGTGTCGCTGTTGCACTGGCTGCGCGATGCCAGCCAAAATTTAGGCAGCGAGCTTGCTAAGCCTTACCACTGTTTTGCCACTGCGCGGGCGCAATTTTTGGTGGCAGATTGTTGTGGGCAAAACGACGATCTTGAAACTTTCATTGCCAATGCCGCGACGGCTGATAGCGCGGTGGTGGTGGTCGATGCCCGTCACGGTGTGCTAGAACAAACCCGGCAGCACAGCCATCTGTTAGCCCGCTTAGGGGTTGGGCATCTGCTGCTGGCGGTGGATCAGATGGAGCGGGTGGATTGGGATCGGGGGCGTTATGAATCCATCGCTGCCGCCTACCATGAATTTGCTGCACAGATGGGTGCGCCTTCGGTTCGATGCGTGCCGATTTCGTCACAGCATGGCGATCATGTCGCCCAGCGTTCCTCGGCGATGCCCTGGTATCAGGGTGCCACCTTGCTCGAACATCTGCACAACATGGAGATTCGTCGCCATGATGCTGCACATCCGGCGCGGTTTGTGGTGCAGAATGTCGATGCGAAAGCGCATCGCGTCACCGGCTCTCTCGTGGGTGGTGCAGTGCAGGTCGGTGATCGGCTGGCGGCACTGCCTGCGGGACAAACTGCCACCCTAACCCAACTCATCACCAATGGTGATGCAGCGACAACGCTAATCCTCGATGCCGCAGTTGATCTCAAATGCGGCGATCTGCTCGTTGCCGCCGAACAACGCGCTGAGGTCGCCGATCAGTTTGCCGCGCATCTGATCTGGCTTGGCGAATCGCCGCTGTTGCCAGGGCGCACCTATGCATTGCGTACCGGCACCACCACAGTCAATGCTCAGATTACCGAGATCAAACACCAGGTCAATGTCTCGACGCTTGAGCATGTGGCGGCAAAATCGCTGTCACGCTCGGCGATTGCACTGTGTAATATCGCGCTCGATCAGGCACTACCCTTTGATCCTTACACTGTCAATCGTCACACCGGCAGTTTTGTGGTGCTTGATCCTGTCACCGAGGCCAAGGTCGGCTGTGGGCTGATCAACTTTGCCTTGCGCCGCGCCTCGAACATCCATTGGCAGGCGATGAAGATCGATAAGCAGGCGCGAGCGGAAACCAAACAGCAACGCCCTTGTGTGCTGTGGTTTACGGGCTTGTCAGGATCAGGCAAATCGACCATTGCCGATTTAGTCGAGCAGCAACTGCACGCGATGGGGCATCATACAATGTTGCTCGATGGTGATAATGTACGCCATGGGCTGAATCGTGATCTGGGGTTTACCGATGAGGATCGGGTGGAGAATATTCGCCGCGTTGCTGAGGTTGCGCGGCTGATGACCGATGCCGGGCTGATTACTCTGGTGAGCTTTATCTCGCCGTTTCGCAGTGAGCGCAAACTGGCGCGGGAGCGACAGACGGCGGGTGAGTTTATCGAAATTTTTGTCGATGCCCCGCTGGCTGTATGCGAGGCGCGGGATCCTAAGGGACTGTATCGCAAGGCACGCAGCGGCCAACTGCCCAATTTTACCGGCATCGGCAGCCCTTACGAGCCACCCGAAACCCCTGAGCTGCATCTGTGTGCGGATGAACGCAGCAGCCCCGAAACACTCGCCGCGCAGGTAATCGCAGTTTTACGCCAGCGCGAGATGATTTAATGATGAATTTTTAGGAGTTGTTAAAAGATGGCTGATGAATCAGATTGGCTGGTGTTTCAACTGGCTGAATTGACTGCCAATGTGGATCGGAACGCAGTGTCGCTAAAAGAATTTTTGCGTACTCCGTCGTTGTCCTGTTCGATCTATCATCTGCCAGTGGGGGCGAAAGATATGGCCAGTGCCCATGAGGAAGATGAGCTGTATCTGGTACTTGAAGGGCGGGCGCATCTGCGGGTTGGTGAGCAGGATCATCAGGTGGCACCAGGAACACTGATGTATGTCCGTGCTGCCTGTGATCATGCCTTTTTTGATATCCAGGAAGATCTGACGGTGCTGGCGTTCTTTGGCACGCCAGTGAAACTAATTCGTGCTTATGCCGAGGGGGCGGATTGATGGCGCTCAAGCCGCTGCCAAACTCGCCCATCCCAGGTTTCTAAGGGGCGAAACTGTTGTTTGTAACTCATTTTGCGGCTGCCGCTGATCCAATAGCCAAGATACAGATAACTCAGCCCCAACCGCCGCGCTTCGTGGATTTGAGTCAGAATGGCAAGCGTGCCAGGGGCGCGTGGGGCATGATCGGGCGAGAAAAAGGTATAGACCGCTGATAGACCATCCGCAAAACAATCGGCCACTGCCACCGCCACCAGCTCGCCATGCCAGCGCCATTCCATCAATAATGTCTGCCCACCCCAGGGGGCAAGCAAAAAGCGTTGGTAACTGCCGGGGGATAGGTCTTCGATCATGTCGCCATCGCTGTGGCGGGCATGAAGATACTGTGCATAGAGCTGATAGTGCTCATAATCAAACTGAGCGTGACGCACGATCAACTGGAGATCGGCGTTGCGTTTTAGATTGCGCCGCTGTGAGCGATTCGGCTCAAAGTCAGCGACGGGAACGCGCACTGGCACGCAACTGTGACAGTGCCGGCAAGCGGGGCGATAATAATGACCGCCGCTGCGTCTAAACCCAATCTGCTGCAACCACTCGGCGCGATGGACATCAATCTCGGCGCGGGGATCGACAAACAGAGTGCGTGCCTGATACCCTTCCAGATAAGAACAGGGATGGCTGTGGGTGAGATACAGCGGTAAATCACTGGTGTATTTCGGTTGCTTCATCGTTTCATTTGGTAGACAAATTCACTGCGTACAATCGTCAACGCTATTATAGTGTAGCATGTGTGCTGCTGGCATTGCCGATCACGGTGTTGAATTTTTACAGATGATGATCGATCAATACATCAATTTGTTTTTCAAACAATCGACTTCTGTCGCAGGATAACATACACGATGAAAAAACCACGCGCTTGTCTTTTTGGTGGCACTGGATTTGTCGGTCACGCGCTCTTGCATCGTCTGCGCCACGCTGGTTTTCAGTGCCGGGTGCCGACGCGCTATCCGCACCGTCACCGCGAGCTCAAGCTCTATCCCGAAGTGGAATTGGTCACTGTTCCGCGCCAGCTTGATGCAGCAACCCTGGCTGATTGTGTGCGCGGCTGCGAGCTGGTGGTGAATCTCATCGGCATCTTAAACGAAACACCGCGCACCCGCTTTCAGACGCTGCATGTTGATCTTGTCGAACGCATCGTCGCCGCTGCCCAGGCCGCAGGTGTATCGCGCTATTGGCATCTTAGCGCGCTGGGTGCCGAGGATAGCAGCGAGCACAGTCAGTATCAACGCACCAAGGCCGCTGGCGAGGCGGTCGCACTCAATGCCGCCGGACTCGGCGCGCTGTGTTTGCGTCCATCGGTAATCTTTGGGCAAGGCGATCATCTGTTTACCCGCTTTGCGCGGCTGCTCGACCTCACTCCAGGGCTGTTTCCACTGGCCTGTGCTGAAACACGATTTGCTCCGGTGTGGGTGGGCGATGTTGCCGAGGCGATGGTGCGCGCCTTAGATGATCCCAATCATCTCGGAACGCGGCTGGATCTTTGCGGACCGCAGGTGATGACGCTACATGAAATTGTTGCCTATACTGCAAATTGTCGCGGTCGTTGGGTCAAGATTATTCCACTCAATGAAAAAGCAGGGCAATGGCAAGCGCGATTGCTGGGCTATCTGCCTGGTCAGCCGTTCTCACTCGATACCTACCGCGCCTTGCAATTCGATAGCTTGTGTACTGGACATAATGGGCTGTTAGAACTGGGGATCCATCCCACAGCGGTTGAGGCGCAGGTGCCGCTCTATCTGGCGACGCTTTAAATCATAGCGTGACTGCCGCATCAATTAGATGCGGCAAGGGCTTGTCACTGTTCACCAAAAAAACCATGCCACTCTCCTGGAACGAGATCAAAGACCGCGCCGTGCAATTTGCCCATGAGTGGGCGGATGCGACATCAGAAGCCGCTGAAGCCAAATCGTTTTGGGATGCGTTTTTTCATGT
>SKYD01000282.1 GCA_007128075.1 Thiorhodovibrio sp. | reverse complement strand
GCAGGTGCGATCAAAGATAGATTTTTTCATGCCTGACCAAGTAAACTACGCGACTGGTTAGATGTTATTTAAATCCTAAATTGTAAGGGATCATGATGTTGGAACAAACTCTGTCGATTATCAAACCCAATGCGGTAGCAAAAAACGCCATTGGCGCGATCTGTGACCGCTTAGAACAAGGTGGGCTGCGTATTGTTGCTGCGCGGATGCTGCATCTCAGCCGCGAACAGGCAACTGCTTTTTACTCGATTCATCAGGGCAAGCCATTTTTTGAGGAGCTGGTCGGTTTTATGACCTCGGGGCCAGTGTTGGCGATGGCACTAGAAGGCGAGAATGCGATTGCCCGCAACCGCGAGATCATGGGCGCGACCAATCCAGCGCAAGCGGCTCCTGGCACCATCCGTGCTGATTTTGCCGATTCCTTTACAGAAAATGCGGTGCATGGCTCCGATGCCCCCGATACGGCGGCGAATGAGATCGCCTTTTTCTTTCCTGAAGGCATCTGCCCGCGCACTAGATAACTGTTGACGCATGTGCGCTGCCCCGATCAATCTGCTCAATCTTGACCGTCAGGGCTGTGAACAGCTTGCGGTGCAATTGGGCGGCAAGCCGTTCCATGGTCGCAATCTGTTCAAATGGGTGCATAAGCACGGTGCGCTCGATGTCCAGGCAATGACCGACCTGTCTGCCGCGCTGCGCCAGCGACTAGCGGCAGAGACGGTGATCGAGCTGCCCCGCGTGGTGCGTGAGCAGCAATCTGTCGACGGCACCATCAAATGGGTGATGGAACTGGGCGATGGGCAACGCATCGAAACGGTGTCGATTCCTGAGCCGCGCCGCTTGACGCTGTGCATCTCCTCGCAGGTTGGCTGTGGGCTGGGTTGTCCATTTTGTGCCACAGCGCGGCAGGGGTTAAGCCGCAATCTGAGTACTGCTGAGATCATCGGCCAGGTGTGGGTGGCAGCGCGACGCTTGGCAGAGCATGACCGCCGCCCCAGCAACATTGTCTTGATGGGGATGGGCGAGCCGCTGGCGAATCTCAAAGCGGTGGTGACTGCGGTCAACATCATGCAGGACGATTTGGCGTATCTGTTGGCGTATTATCGGGTGACACTCTCGACCGCCGGGCTGGTGCCGCAGATTGCCCGCCTGCGCAGCCAATGTCGGGTGGCGCTGGCGGTGTCGCTGCATGCACCAGACGATGCACTGCGCAATGAGCTGGTGCCGATCAATCGCCGCTATCCATTGGCGCAGTTGGTCGATGCCTGTCGTGCCTATGTTGCTGCTGATCAGCGCCAGCGCATCACCTGGGAATACATTATGCTCGATGGTGTCAATGATCATCTCCACCAGGCAAAAGCGCTGGTGCGTTTACTCCAAGGGGTACCGTCTAAGGTGAATCTGATCCCATTTAATCCATTTCTGGGCAGTGACTATGCCCCCAGCCCGGCCGAACAGATCGCGGCATTTCGTGAGCGACTGATGCGCTCGGGGATTGTGACCACCATCCGCAAGCCACGCGGTGATGAGATTGCCGCTGCCTGCGGCCAACTGGTGGGGCGGGTGGAACAACGCCGAGTGCGTCCATCTCAGGTTGCCGCCGCATTTGCGGGAGGTGTGCAATGAACTCCACCGCTCGCACGCTGATCGCGCCGATGTTGCTGTGCGCGCCCGTGCTACTCACATCGCTCACTGGCTGTCAATCGCTGCCCGCGCAAGATCAGGATCTGATTGATCCCAATGCTGCCGCGCAGAGTCCGGCGGATCTCTATGTCGATCTTGCCGCCGCCTATCTGCAACGCAATCAGCTCGATGCCGCGCTGGCGCGGGCAGAACGCGCAGTGCGTGAGGATCGGCGCAGTGCTCGGGCGCGCAACATTCTCGCCATTATCTATCAGCGGCTCGGTGAGCAAGAACGCGCTGAAGAGCAATTCCGCCGCGCTGTAGAGCTGGATAGCAGAAATCCCGAATTCCGCAATGCCTGGGGCACTGCACTGTGCAATCGCGGCGACTATGCCAAGGCTGATGAGCAATTTAATCTCGCCATCGACAACCCGCTGTATCAATCGCCAGAAACCGCGCTGTTTAATGCCTCCAACTGCGCTCGTCTGGCAGGTGATGCCGCGCAAGCCGATATTTATCTGCGTCAGGCGTTGGTGACCAACCCCCAATTTGCCCCCGCACTGTTGGCAATGGCGACCCACAGTCTCAACCAGGACGATGCCAAAACTGCCCGTCAATACATGCAGCGTTATTCGCGTGTCGGCGCTGCCACGCCACAGGCGTTGTTGCTGGCGTTGCGCATCGAGCGCCGGCTGGGCAATCAGGCCGAGGCGCGAATGCTTGAGTCCTCACTGCGCCAGCATTATCCTGACGCGCCCGAAATTTTGCAGTTGTAAACTGTATGGATATTAACGACCCAACGGCTTATCTTCAGCGCGAGAATACCGAGCAATCGCCACCGGCCACCTGCGGTCATCAGTTGCGGGTGGCGCGTGAGCGGCGCAATATCAATGTTCAACAGGTGGCGCATGATCTGCGGCTGACCGTCAACACGGTCAAGGCACTTGAAAACGATGATTACACGCAACTGCCAAGCACGGTCTTTGTCACTGGATATATTAAAAGTTATGCGCGGCTGCTGGGCATCGACCCGCAACCGTTGATTGCCAATTATCGCGCCGCGCAACACCAGCCAGCGGCTGAGTCGGCGCAACCAATCAAGCGCAACAATCAGCCAGGTGACAAAACAGTGCGGCTGGCATTGGTGGTGCTGGCGCTGGTGGTGACAGTGGCAATCGCGCTGTTGTGGAATCCTGATCTGTCGCTGTTGTTCTCTGCTGCTCAAAACGAATCGGCGACAGAACCAACCGCGATGATGCCGCCGGATCATCCGTCCAACATCGACCCTCAGCCAACCGCCGAACTTACTGAAAACATCGAGCCAGATCCGCCGCAGCAGCCAAGTTTATTGATGCCTGAGCAGCCAAGCACCACGACACCCGAGCCAGAAATTGAGCCAGTGCCAGAGTTGCCCATAGCAATGCCACAACCAGAGCCAACGCCAGAGCCTCCTGCCGAGCCAGTGCCTGCTGAGGTGGTCATGGAGTTTTCTGGACCCTGTTGGGTGGATATTCGTGACACCACTGGCAACTTTAAGCTGTTTGGTGAGATGAGCAAAGGCGATCGCCATGTGCTCGGCGGTGAGCCGCCCTATTCGATGATTCTCGGCAACGCCTCGGCGGTGACGATCACCGTCGGCACTGCCACCTTTGATGTCCAGTCGCAGGCGCGAGGCAATGTCGCCCGCTTTGATCTGGATCCACAAGACTATCTGCGAGGGCTAAATTAGCGTGGCCGAACAATTGCGAGCGGTGCGCGGGATGCACGACATCCTGCCACCAACCAGTGCGCATTGGGCATGGCTTGAGCGTCAGGTCTACGACCTATTGACAGCTTACGGCTATCGTGAGCTGCGCACCCCACTGCTCGAATCGAGTGCGTTGTTTCAGCGTTCGATTGGCGAGGTCACTGACATTGTAGAAAAAGAGATGTACAGCTTTGCTGACCGCGGCGGCGATGATCTAAGCCTGCGACCCGAAGGCACAGCAAGTTGTGTGCGCGCTGCAATCGAGCACGGGCTGCTCAACCAACCGCAGCGGCTGTGGTATCAGGGCGCGATGTTTCGCCGCGAACGCCCACAGCGTGGCCGTTACCGTCAGTTTCATCAAATTGGCGTTGAAACCTTTGGGCTCACTGGTCCTGACATTGATCTGGAGCTGATATTACTCACCCATCGGCTGTGGCAACAGTTGGGGCTGAGTGCGGTGCGGCTGGAAATCAATAGCTTAGGTGATAGCCACGAACGGGTGCGCTATCGTGCTGATCTCCTGTCCTATCTAGAGCAACATCAGGACGCGCTTGATGAGGACAGCCAACGGCGGATGGTCACCAATCCGTTGCGGGTGTTGGATTCTAAAAATCCAGCAATGCAATCGCTGATTGCGGGTGCGCCGACGCTGTTGGATTATCTAGGCGAGGAATCCAAGGCGCATTTTGCCGCGCTCTGTGCTGGCTTGGATCGCGCCGAGGTAGCCTATCAGATCAACCCGCGTCTGGTGCGTGGGCTGGATTATTACAATCGCACTGTGTTTGAATGGATCACCGCATCACTGGGTGCCCAAGGGACAATCTGTGCTGGCGGGCGTTATGATGGGCTGGTTGAGCAACTCGGTGGCCGTCCAACACCAGCAGTGGGTTTTGCCATGGGGCTGGAGCGGCTGTTGGAATTGATCCCCAAAGCACAATTGCACCATGCCGAGCAGACACTGCACCCTGACCTTTATCTGATTGCAGTTGGCGCCAAGGCTGAGGCCGAGGCGTTGGTGCTTGCTGAGCGGCTGCGCAGTCAATGCCCAACGCTGCAACTGCTGTGTCATTGCGGCGGAGGGAGCTTTAAAAGCCAGTTCAAAAAAGCCGACCGCAGTGGGGCGACTGCTGCGCTGGTGCTCGGCGATCAGGAGCTTGCTGCTGGCACCATTGGCTATAAGCCACTGCGTGCCGATGCCCAACAACAGCCCTTGGCACTTGCCAGCTTGGGTGAAACCTTGCCAGCGTTGCTTAAATCAACACAAAAAGATGAAATTTAATTATGTCTGAACTGCTCACTGACGACGAAAAAGTTGAAATTATCAAAAAGTGGTGGCGCGACAACGGCATGGCCGTAATCGTGGGGATTCTGATTGGGCTGGGCGCGATCTTTGGCTGGCGTGCCTGGGTTGGCCATCAGGATCGGGTGCGCGAGAATGCCAACCTCACCTTTGAAGAGCTGTTGGTGTTTCTTAACCGCGAGGATGAGGAATCCGCCCAGTCTGCTGAGAAAGCGGCCAAGCGACTAACCAAAAAATACAAGCGCACCCCCTATGCTGCTTTAACACATCTGGCAATTGCCCAGATGCGACTCAATGAGGATGATCCCAAGGGCGCGATAGCCGCGCTGCGCACTGCTGCCAAACAGGCACCTGCCCCCGGGCTAAGCCAGCTTGCGGCGTTGCGCTTGGCGCGATTATTGATTGCCCAACAAGATTTTAATTCTGCCACCAAGGTCATTGACCGTTATGATGACGGCGGTGCTTTCAGTGCTGATTTTACTGCGCTGCGTGGAGATATTGCAGCGGCGAAGAATCGCCCAGATGAGGCGCGTGCTGCTTGGCAACAGGCGCTGGATAACGGAGCAAGCGGGTTGCATCTGCTGGAATTGAAACTTGACAACCTGTCGTTGGCTGCCGATTCTTAAATACAATGCCTGAGATATTGCGTGTTTCTTGGCTGTCTATTCTGGCTGCGCTGTTGCTAACCGGCTGCGGCATGTTTCCGTGGTTTGGTGGCGAGATCGACCCCAGACCCCCGACACCGTTGACGCAACCCGAACCCCAGGAGATCATCCCGCAACTGCTGTGGACGCAGTCGCTGGGGCGGCGCCAGCTCATGCGCACCCCCAATCTGTTGCCCGTGCTCGATACGCAGCATGATCGGCTCTATGTTGCCAATCATCAGGGCACGATCAGTGCGCTGTCGGCAACCACCGGGCGCATTCACTGGCAACAGGACACAGGGCTGCCATTCAGCGGCGGGCCGCAGATCGCAGGCGAACAACTGATTATCGGTGCTGCCAATGGCGTGGTGGTGGCGGTGGCATTGGCGGATGGCACTGAACGCTGGCGCACCTCGGTGGATAGCGAGATTCTTTCGCTGCCTCGCATCGCAGGTGAGCAGGTGTTGGTTCATGCCGCCGACGACAGCATTCACAGCCTTGATCTAGCAACAGGCGCGTCGCAATGGCGTTATCTATATCCAGCACCCACGCTCACGCTGCGTGGGGCGAGTACGCCAGTCATTGTAGACAACAGCGCCGTGGTCGGGATTGCCGGTGGACGGCTGGTGCGGCTTGATCTTGCTGATGGCAGTCCACTGTGGGAGGTGATTGTCTCGCCACCGCGTGGACGATCAGAGATCGAGCGCATTGCCGACATCACTGCCGATCCGCTGGTGGTTGGTGACACAATTTATGTGGTGGTATTTAATGGCGACCTCGCTGCCGTCGATCTACTCACTGGCAGTGTGCTGTGGCGGCGGCAACTGTCCTCTCATGCCGGATTTGCCTTGGCTGATGAGGTGCTCTATATCACCGATGCCAGTGCCGATCTGTGGGCGGCAGCGGCCAGCGATGGCGCAGGCATCTGGCATCAGGAGCAACTGCGCCACCGCCAACTGACGGCACCAGCAATCGACGGCACCGCGTTGGTGGCTGGCGATGTCGAAGGTTGGCTGCATTGGATTGCCCGCGACGATGG
>SKYD01000104.1 GCA_007128075.1 Thiorhodovibrio sp. | reverse complement strand
CTGTGTCTGCTCGGCTTACTCTTAGACGGAGAATTACTAAATTTGCACGAATCGATCCCATGTAAGATGCACTTGGTCTTGCCTTAATAAGATTTGTGATGCTTTTGTACTGTACTGAGGTTCCTGACATTGGCTAAACCTCAAATTTATCAGTAGGTTCACTTAATTATACATGAAACTGATAGGTGGTAAGCAGGTCTACACCCCTGATTTGGCTGCTGAATCAATTGAGCGGGGGGTTGACGCGCTCTAGCGATTAATCAATCACCACTGGTGTTTGCTGGAGATATTCGGTGCTGGTGAGCTGGCGCAGCACAAAATCCGCCACATCAGCACGGGCAATGCGTCCCCCTTTCAGTAAACGGTCAGTGCCGCTGCGATATTGACCAGTGGCGGGTTGATCGGTCAGCCCACCCGGGCGAATGATCGTCCATTCCAAACCGCTGGCGCGGATCAAGCGCTCTTGCTCGTCCTTGGCGGCGAGAATCGCTTTTAAAGTCAAGTCCATGATCACACGCAACAGCCAAGGGATCTGACTGCGGCTGTCGCCTACGCCCAATGAGGTTACCGCAATCAGGCGGCGCAACCCTTGCGCCTGCATCGCAGCGATGATGTGCTGGGTGCCGCGAGCCTCAACTGGCGTGCCTTTGCCGTGCGAACCCAAGATACAGATGACCGCTTCAGCTCCGGTCATACACTGCGCCACCGGCTCGGGATTGAGCACATCACCTTCAATTACAGTCAGCCCAGTTTGAGGGCTGAGTTTACTCGGATCGCGCACCAGCGCGGTGATCTGGTGTCCTTGGGCAAGGGCTTGTTCAACAACATGGCGACCAGTGCCACCGGTGGCACCAAATAAAGCAATGTGCATAGTATTCTTCTCTTTGTTTAATTGCGCTCAACGCGCCTTGTCTGTCGTTCCTGTTCTCGTTGTTGCAACTTTAGCTCATCGAGACGAACTTGCAACTGTGAGGCGAGATGAAACCCAAGCTCGGGGCGACGCAGCGCCAGTTCAAGCTGGCGGATTGCCAACTCAAGATCACCTTGCCAATACAAGGTTTCAGCACGATAGCGATCATGCAGCGCCTGTTGTCCAGACTGACGGGCGGCATCGGCAAGCAGCGGATAGAGGCCAGTCAACTGGGGGCGCGACCGCTGCACCCGCTCCAGCACCGTCAATGCCTCAGCCGGACGCTGGGCTGCCAGCAATGCTGTGGCATAGGCATGAATCAGCGGCCAATGATTGGGATTGAGTTCCAGCGCCCGTTTGAGATCGCGCAAGGCACGGTCGCGGTGACCTTGGCGTTGATCAAGTTCGGCGTTGAGCAGTATCAATTCGAGCTGGCGCGGATGCTGGCTCAATAATGGCTCCAGCTCACGCCGTGCTGCATTGAGTTGCCCATCACGCAGCAGTGCCAGTGCATAGCCATAGCGTTCAGCGGTTGCATTGCGATAGCGTTGCTGGCGCAAAGTGGCGGCAAAATGCGTAACCGCCTGTTGCGGATGGCGATAACTCTGCTGGCGCAAACGGGCGCGCACCAAATGAAAACTAAGACGATCCGGGCGTTGGCGATGACCAAAACGCTCAGCACGCGCCAGAGCATCGGCAATGCGATTACTGGTCACCGGATGGGTGCGCAAAAACTCGGGCGCACTCTGATCGTGGGTGCGGTTGCTTTGACCCAGTTGCTCAAAAAATCCTGGCAACGCAAAAGGATCATAGCCCGCTTTGGCAAGAATTTCGATTCCAATGCGGTCGGCTTCTTCCTCGTGGGCGCGGGTGAAGTTAATCTGACGCTGCACCATCGCCCCCTGGGTACCAGCAGCAGCGGCGGCTCCGACTTGGGGATCCATCTGTGAGCCAAGCACCACGGCTGCCACTAAGAGCGCGGCGGCGGGGATGGTCATTCGCCGTTGGGATTCGATCATCCGCAGCAGATGTTTCTGGCTGACATGAGCAATCTCATGGGCGAGTACAGCGGCTAACTCGCTTTCGGTGGCAGCGGCTAATATCAGCCCCGAGAAAACACCGATGTTGCCTGAAGGTCCGGCAAAGGCGTTGACCTGTGGCCGATCAACGAGAAAAAAGTGAAATTCGCCCCTGATACCGCCCTGCTTGACCAGTTCATCGCCCAGGGTTTGCAGATAGTCATTGATCAGCGGATCATCATTGAGCGGCAAATTTTTGCGCACCCGCTGCATAAATGCCTGCCCAATCGCCCGCTGTTCGGCGGCTGAAAACAGGGTATCAGCCGAGCTGCCCAAATCGGGCAAGCGCCCAAAGACATCTCCGTTGCTAGCGGCTGACCACAGCAAAATGATAAAAATCGCCGTGAACACCACCCAGCGACGCGATGAAGAGCTTACACCTAGACCAAATGATAGCGTAATTTTTTTGCCCATGATGTCCACAATAAATGTTCACTCGCTTGAGTTGCTTGCCCAGCAGCTTGGACAACAATTATTCGCCCATCGCTGGCGACTGGTCACCGCAGAGTCTTGCACTGGTGGCGGAATCAGTCAAACCCTCACCGCCATTGCTGGCAGCAGCGCGTGGTTTGATCGCGGATTTGTCACCTACAGCAATGCGGCAAAATGCGAGATGTTGGCAGTGCCGCTGGCACTGCTTGAGACCCAAGGCGCGGTCAGTGAGCCAGTGGTTGCGGCAATGGCGCAGGGCGCATTGGCGGCAAGCGATGCGCAACTTGCGGTGGCGGTGAGCGGGATCGCCGGACCTGGTGGCGGGACACCGACCAAGCCAGTCGGCTGTGTGTGCTTTGGCTGGGGAATGCAGCTTGATCTTCAAACACCGCCACAAATTGTCACCGCAACCCATCATTTTGACGGCGACCGCCGCCAGATTCGTGACCAGAGCATCGCGGTGGCATTGCAACAGTTGGTGGAGATGGTCAGCGCCGCTGGTCAAACCAGCGACGCAGAATAAGCTACAACAAAGTTTTGATCAGTGGCATCATGTCGTGGAAAGTGCGCCCCGAGGTTTTTTCACCAATCGCGTGCAGTTTCCATTCATTTTGATGACGATAAATTTTCGCCATGACCAGCCCGGTGTGCGATCCAGAGTCGCTCAGATTAAAGCGTGCCAACTCTTGATTGGTGGTGTCATCAACCACACGACAAAAAGCATTGGCGACCTGATCAAAGGTTTGCCCACGGAATGAATTCACGGTGAACATCAGCGTTTTCACATTCGCTGGCAACTTGGATAAATCGACCTTGATGCTTTCGTCATCGCCATCGCCGTCACCAGTGAGATTGTCCCCCGTATGCACAATCGCACCGTTCATGCCTTTAAGCTGGCTGAACCAGATTTGATCGAGCAGCGCGCCTTGATCATCGAACACCAAACAAGAGGCATCGAGATCAATGTTTTGCTCACTGCCACCGCCACCAAAAAGACCGCCGAACAGTCCTTTGCCGCCACTGGGCTTGGCCATATCCCAGCCCAATCCCATAAAAATTTTCGCCAGCCCGGCGTGATCTTTCGACAGACTGATTTTTTGACCCTTAACGAGCGAAATGCTTGCCATCATCTGACCTACTATCCGAGATTCACGCCATAATTGCTGGCTAATGCCGCCAACCCACCGCCAAAGCCTTGGCCGATGGCTTTAAATTTCCACTCGTTGTCTTTGCGATACAACTCGCCAAACACCATCGCGGTTTCAATCGAATAATCTTCCGACAAATCAAAGCGCACGATTTCTTTGTTGTCGGCTTTGTTGACAATGCGAATATAAGCATTGCTGACTTGACCAAAGGTTTGGCGGCGAGCTTCCGCTTCGTGGATCGTGACCGTGATGGCAATGGTTTGGACATCAGCGGGCACGGTGGCAAGATTTACCGTAATCAATTCGTCATCACCGTCGCCCGAACCAGTGCGATTGTCCCCCTGATGCACGACCGAGCCATCCGCTGAGGTGGTGCGGTTGTAAAAAATAAAATCATTGTCTGTGCGCACTTTCTGCGCCGCAGATAGCAAAAATGCCGACGCATCGAGATCAAAATCTGCACCATCTGTGACCCGCGCATTCCAACCTAGCCCAACATCGACTGCCGTCAGTCCGGGTGCCTCTTTGCTCAACGAAACATTGCCACCTTTCGAGAGAGAAACTGCCATAATGAGATACCTCAAAAAATAAAATGAAATCAGGCGACGATTATTAGCGCAATGTGCGCAAAAATACAATGACAATTTTTATCCATTCACAAGCCAACAACAAACTGTCCGTTCGCCCTCAATCTGGCGGGCGGGCGGGTAGGATTGCTGACATTCAGCCCGCGCCTCGGGGCAGCGCGGATGGAAATGACAGCCCGTTGGTGGATTGGCTGGCGAAGGCAGATCAGTGCGATCTCAACGCCGAAGATGCCGCAATCTGTGGTGCGATTATCTCGCTGGCGCGCAGCCTGGAGCTAAAAACCGTTGCCGAAGGGGTCGAGCGCCCCGCCCAGCTTGAGTTTCTAAAAGCCGAAGGCTGTCTGGCGTATCAAGGGTTTATTACCACCCCACCTCTACCCGCTGCCGATTTTGTTGATTGGTTGCGGCGGCGATGACCAATTGGCATGGTGCCTGTCCAAGTCGCCATGCGCACCTCACCGCCACATCAAATCAGCTACAATCACACCCCAAGCATTTCTTTCGGAATCAAGGATCATGCGTCTACCCGCTGAATGGGAACCCCAAACCGAGTTGTTGCTGATCTGGCCTCATGCCCAAACCGATTGGGCACCTCGGCTGGCTGCCGTTGAGCGGCTCTATCAACAACTGATCACTCAGGTCACGCAGGCGCAGCCGGTGTGCATCGTCTGTGCCGATACCGAAGTGCAAGAACGCGCTGCCCACCAGCTTGCGCCGTTGCTCAACCAAGGTGCGCCACTGCGCTGGGCGTTGGCAGCCAGCAATGATACCTGGATGCGCGATTGCGGGCCGCTGACGGTGCTCGATGCGCAAGGAGCGGCGCAACTGGTGGATTTTCGATTCAATGGCTGGGGCGGTAAATATCGTGCTGATGACGATGACCAACTGTGCCAGCGGCTGCATGATGCGGGGGTGTTTGGTGATCAACCGCTGATTCGTAGTACGCTGGTTGCCGAAGGCGGGGCGCTGGACACCGATGGCCAGGGGACGCTGTTGGTGATGCAGCGTACGCTGCTCGATCCCAACCGCAATCCGGGCTGGAGCATGGCGGACATTGAGCGCGAATGTCAGCGGGTGCTGGGCATCGAGCGCATTCTGTGGCTGACTGCCGGGCATCTGGAGGGCGATGACACCGACGGGCATATTGACACTCTGGCGCGGTTCTGTGATCCGCAAACCATTGTGTATGCCAGCACCGAGCCAGCCGATAGCGATGCGCCCGCGCTCAATGCCATGCGCGATCAATTACAGCAGTTGCGCCAGCCCAATGGTGCCCCCTATCGGCTGCTGGCAGTGCCGCAACCAGCTCCGATCATGGCAGCCGATGGCTCGCGGCTGCCGGCGACCTATCTGAACTTTGTGTTGGTCAATGGGGCGCTGATCGTGCCGACCTATGATGATCCCAAGGATGCAACCGCCTGTTCGATCTTGGCCACTGCTTTTCCAGATCGCCAATTGTGGACAGTCGATGCACGGGTGGCAATTGAACAGGGCGGCAGTCTGCATTGTCTGACCATGCACCGCAGTGCGGGACTTGAGCATTGACAATTTTGGTTGGACTCTCCGGCGGCGTGGATTCGGCGGTGGCGGCGCATTGTCTGCTCCAACAGGGGCACCAGGTCGCAGCACTGTTTATGAAAAACTGGGAAGAGGACGATACCGCCGACTATTGTTCGGCGGCTGCCGACCTTGCCGCCGCCCAGGCGGTTGCCGATCAGCTTGGCATCGAGCTGCAGCGGATGAACTTTGCCAGCGAATACTGGGAGCGGGTGTTTGAGTATTTTTTGCGTGAATATCAGGCGTTGCGCACCCCCAATCCGGATGTGCTGTGCAACCGCGAGATTAAATTTGGGGCATTTTTAGACCAGGCGTTGACACTGGGTGCGCAGTCAATCGCCACTGGTCATTATGCCCGCCTGACTCAAGACGACCAAGGATTCCATCTGCGCTTGAGTGCGGATCCTGACAAAGATCAGACCTATTTTCTGTATCAGCTCAACCAAGACCAGCTCCGTCATGCCTGCTTTCCGCTCGGTAATTACACCAAATCGCAGGTGCGAACCATTGCGCAAAAACTTGGGCTGCCCAATGCAACCCGCAAAGACAGCACCGGCATCTGTTTTATTGGTGAACGACGGTTTCGGGACTTTTTGGCGCGGTATCTGCCCGTGAATCCTGGCCCGATTGAAACCGACAGCGGTCAGGTGATCGGCGAGCATCAGGGGCT
>SKYD01000220.1 GCA_007128075.1 Thiorhodovibrio sp. | reverse complement strand
TGCAACAATGAGTTCAATGCGCCGTGGTGGCGGCTGCGTAAAAAAATCAATAGCCCAAAGTTAGGCAAGCGAAACACATGCGCCACACAATTTTCTTGCAAAGCGACCAGTGGCAGCTCATCGGGCTGTTGGAGCAAGACCTGATGCAGCCGCCCGAGTGGCCAGCGTTGTATAAAATCAGCATAACATGAATTGTGTGATAAATTGGTTGGCAACACACAACATTCGCGCCACTCCTGTTCACAGTGCAAGTCTTCAGCGCGTAGATGCAAAATGACTCCGCCATGTCCATCCAGCAGCCGCAACATCTCGACGAGAAAACGCCGCAACATTGGTTCTAGCTCGGTACTGCTACCAATCATGAGCGACAGATCAAACAAAATGGCGGTGTCAGCAGGGGCAGGGGTCATGGTTGATCGCGCTCCATGCCTGGGCGGGTAAAATCTTGCAGCAGGTGTTCAATGGCCTCGGGTGCCATCGGTTTGCCAATCAGATAGCCTTGAATCTCATTGACTTCGAGTGCTTCTAAAAAATCACATTGCCGTAAGGTTTCCACGCCTTCGGCGATCACACTCAGCCCCAAGGTTTGACCCAACACCGTCACCGAGCGCACAATGGCGCGATCTTGCACCGTGCGGGTGATGTGGGTGACAAAGGCGCGGTCAATTTTGATGGTGTCAATCGGAAACCGCAGCAGATATTCCAGCGAGGAGTGGCCAATGCCAAAATCATCAATGGCAATTTTAAAACCCTGCTCACGCAGCGCATGCAGCAGGGCAATCGCCTGATCGGGATTGTGCATTGCCAGGCTTTCAGTGATTTCCAGCTCGATGTTGGATACATTGGCTCGGGTCATGGTGAGCAACTCAGTGAGCCGTTGCAGCAAGCTGTCATCGATAAATTGGCGCGGCGAGAGATTGATCCCAACCCGTAACTGCAAACCCGCTGCCGCCCAAGCGGCAGATTGCTGCATTGCAGTCTGTAGCACCCAGTCACCCACCGCACCAATCAGCCCCAAATCTTCTAACAGCGGGATAAATTTGATCGGCGAGACCGTGCCAAATTGTGGATGTTTCCAGCGCAACAGTGCCTCGACACCGATGATCTTGCCTGAGCGCAGCGCCATCTGTGGCTGATAGACCAGAAAAAACTCATCGCGCTCCAAGGCGCGATGCAATTGCCGCTCAAATTCAAGCGCTTCATGGGTGCTATCATGTTCGTAGAGATGGTGCGTGGCCTGCGCCATTGGCAATGCCTGACTGCGTGCAAAGCGCTGTGCCTGCTGGGCTTGAGCGAGCAGTTGCTGAGCATCGGTGCCATTGTCGGGTGCTATCGCCAAGCCTGCCGAACAGCCAAGAATGACCTCACGGGTGCCCAATTGATAGGGCTGGCGCAGCCGAATCAGCAGCGATTCAAGGCGGTTAATCGCCTCCTGATGTTCATGGGCTCGCACCAGCAGGGCAAACTCATCGCCGCCAACCCGTGCCACCGCATCAGGCGCGACCACCAAATGACATAAGCGACCGGCAAAATGGCGCAACAGCAGATTGCCAAGCTCATCGCCGAGTGCCTCATTATGACGATGAAAACGGGTTAAATCGATCCACGCAATCACCAGCACGGATGCGTCAGGATTGAGCTGTTGTAACGCAGTGTTGATGTGGCGCATAAACAGCCGCCGGTTGGGCAGGTCGGTCAGCTCATCGTGCAATGCCAGATAATCAACCAATGCTTCCGTGCGGCGCAAATCGGTGACATCTTGCAACACACCAAAGATATAATTGTGTTCGCGAAGCTCGGTGCCGCGCTCGCCGAGCAGCCGCACCAGGTGTTCTTTGCTGTCAAATTGCAGCCGCACCTCAACATCTAAAACTGTGCCATCTTGGCGAATAAAATCCAGACTGCGCGTCACCCGCGCCCGATCATCAGCATGCACCAGCCCCAAAAAATCGATCATCGTTTGCGGAAGGGGGAGTGAGACATGAAACACATGCTCTAGTTGATCTAGCCAGCATAGTGTATCCGTTGTGAGATTCCATTCCCAAAACACCAATTTGGACAGCCGCCGCGCTGAGGTCTCGCGGATGTGGCTTTGGCGCAGGGCGCGATTGAGATGACAGGCACGCAGTGCATAGCGAATGCGCTGGGTGAGCAGCGACCAGTTGATTGGTTTTAGAATAAAATCAGTCGCCCCAACATCGAAGGCACGATCAATGGCACCGAGATCATCGTCAGCGGTGAGCATGATGATCGCTGTGCTGTCGGTGTTTTCTAATTCACGAATTGCTGCACAGGCAGTAAAGCCATCCATGACGGGCATCATCACATCCATCAAGATCAGCACCGGATGCTGGCGCTGGAATTGCGCCACCGCCTCGCTTCCGTCGGCGGCTTCGATGACCGTATAGCCTTGGCGGCTTAAAACCCCGCGCACCAAGCCCCGCGTCGAGCGATCATCATCGACAATCAGTAAAGTTTCACCATTCACGATTTTAGACATCGTTTAACACCGAGTCGTGAGTTGTGGGTGCAATGCGCAATCGTTCACAATGCAGCTGTAAGCCAACATCAGCAATTGACAATAGGTCATTTTATGTCAACTTTTGATCCTGAAATCGTCGACGAGCTGCGCGAGTTATTAGGTGATCAGCTTAACCTAATCGCCAGCGAGTTTGAACAACAACTTGTCGAACAACTGCCGTTGTTGCAGACTGCGTTGGCGCAAGCGCACTTTGCTGAAACGACACGCATTGCCCATTTGCTCAAGGGCAGTGCAGCAAATTTGGGAGCGTTTGCATTAGCCGATGCGGCTGCTGGCTTAGAGCAGGCCGCCCGTGCCGCTGATGCCGCCACCTGTGCCACCTGCGGTGTTGAATTGGAGCAAGTAAGCGCAGCGACCCGTGCTGAGTTGCGTGAATTAGCAATATTGCCACCTGCTGCGCCACATCCACAATAATAACCATACAGAGCGTTTATCATGCAACCTGTCTATGTTGGTCGGCAGCCGATCTTTGATCGCACCGAAACCATTATCGGTTTTGAATTGTTGTTTCGTGGTGATAACACCGAGTCAGCCAGCGTCAGCGACGGCGATGCGGCAACTGATGAGCTGCTGCGTGCGGCGATGGTTGATATTGGTATCGACCGGCTGGTTGGTGAGCATTTGGCATTTTTGAATGTGCCGCGTCAATTTTTATATCACCCGATTTTACGCTCATTGCCAGCACAGCAGATAGTTTTTGAGCTGCTGCCAGAGATTCTCATTGATCAGGAATTAGCCACGCAGTTGGAGACATTGCGCGCCGAAGGCTATCGAATTGTGTTAGATAGTCGGCATTTTAAGACAGCACCAGAGTACGCGCCCGGCTTTGCTGATCTGGTCAAGATCGATGTCATTCACTACACCCCAGCGGAACTAGAAACACTCAAACGCCAGTTGGAGCCAGATTGCGGGGCACTGATTGCTGCCAAAATCGAGGATGCTGCGACCTATCAACGCTGTCTGGAGCTTGGGTTTCAGGGCTTTCAGGGCTTTTATCTGTCTTATCCTAATGTGGTCGAAGGTCAACGGCTCAACGCCAACCAGGTGACCTTGTTGCAGCTACTTGAGCTATTGCAGCGCGACACCAGTGGGCTGGATGAGATGGCGAATTTGGTGCTGCATGATCCCGGATTAAGCGTGGAAATGCTCAAATTAGTCAACAGCCCGCGCTTTCGGCGTGCGGTGCCAATTGAATCGATCAAACAGGCAATCCAGCTTTTAGGACGCGCTGAAATCGGGCGTTGGGCACTGTTGTTGTCACTACGAGCCTCCAATTCAGTTCGCCACCACGCCATGGAACAGGCACTTATACGCGCTCAGATGGCGCAATCGTTGACAGCAATCTGTGACCAAGAGGTTAATCGTGATCGCCTATTCACTCTGGGGCTGTTGTCGGTGGTTGATCGGCTGTTGCAGGTACCGCTCACTCGCATTTTGCGCGAGATGAACCTAAGCCAGGACTTAACCCAGGCATTGATTGATCGTGATGGCGCGCTCGCCCTGGTGCTAGAGATTCTCGATGCCTGCGAACAGCCCGACACCCCACTGCCTGACCCGCTGGCAATCAGCCCCCAAGCCATTGGCCAGTTATATCTGGAGGCAATGCAATGGGCGCGCACCACCCTTGACCAATTTGCCACCTCATAAGATATGTTTAGGCTTGGCAAGCAGTTACAGCCGCTCTTGGTAAATCAATTGAAATAATTGATAAATACTGATTTTTCACAACAGCATAATGTGAAATACTTCAGTCCAGCAAAGAGCGTCTTAAATTTGCTCTTTTTGTGTTAATGGTTAAGCAGCCAAAAAGGTAATAAAATGTATTATGTGGCAACAGTCGATACAGAAAAGTGTGCGGGCTTTAAGTGCAATACATGCACACTGTATTGCCCAGAACCGAATACGCTGATGTTTGACGAAGAAAAAAATGCTTCTTGGGTTGATGCAGATCGTTGCAAAGGCTGTGCGCTTTGCGTGTTTGTTTGCACGGATATGCTCAAAAGAGCCTGTATTGGGATGGCCATGGCACACGCCAAAGCCTAATCACCAAAATATAAAATAGCAAAAAATAATTATTGAGGAAACATTATGGCGAACATCGGGCCTGCGCATTATTCACCGTATCCGGTGGCGACTTATGAAAACATTCTCACACCACCAGAAGGCAAAGCCTTGCTGTTGACTGAGCTGGTGGATGAAGAATTTGCAATGAGAGAGGCGGCAAAGATGATGTTGACGCGGGAAAATGCGACGATTTTCCCTGGTCCTCAAGTCTTGTACGGATGGAGTGAAGAGGCAAAACAAAAAGCCACTTTAATTAAAAAGATGGCTGAGGTGCTCAATGCCAAAATGATTCCAATGTACGATTATCGCCCCAAATATCCTAAAATTGATCCCGAAATCGAGGTGAATCCAAACCATCCAAATCTTACGATTTGGCATAACAATATTAAAGCAGCGATTGTTGTTGGTGTTCACTGTCACTATGCCAATGTTGCCCTGAAAATTATTCGTGCTGAGACCGATTGCTATACCATTGCAATCTGTAGTCTTTGTGGACATGAGGATGCAATGGCGACATTAAGAGACCAGCATGTCAGCGAGCTTGAGAAATTTATTGAAATCGCCACTCAAGTTAAATCTGAGCTCGGTCAATAAGGAGATTGATATGAATAAACGCACGGATATGACGGCAACCAAAAATTGGTCAGGACAAACACTGGTCTCCGCCGAGCATTTGCTATTCGAGGCACCAAGAACCAAACATTTTATGACCGGTTCCGAGGTATTAAAAGAAGCGGTCAAACGCTGTACCGTTGATGCCTGTGTCTCTTACCCGATCACGCCCCAATCAGAAGGCGCGCATTTAATTGGTGAGCTGTGGGCCGAGGGCAATGTTGGGGTCTATTTTCGCGGTGAAAATGAATTTGGCGTGATGTCCGAGGTGGCTGGCTGTGCCATGGCTGGCGCACGCACCATCACCACTACTTCAGGGCCAGGAACGCTGCGGGCAATGGAAAACTTTGCCATGTGGTCGGGCACGCGGGTGCCGATACAATTGGTGCTGATGGCACGCGGCATCAATTCTCCGCTCACCATCCAGCCTGACAACCTTGAGGTGTTTTATCTGCTCGAAACCGGTTGCATGATCTGGTATGCCGAAAGTGTACAAGAGCTTTTTGATATGACGATTGCTGGCTTTGCAGTGGCTGAAAAACCCGATGTCCATGTGCCGGTGATTACGGTGGTGGATGGTTTCTTTGTCTCTCATACCCGCGAAGCGGTGATGTTGCCCGAAGAAGACATTGCCCTATTTCCATACGAGCCCTATCAAGCCCCGCTCCCGCCGATTGACTCCGAAACGCCTCCTGGACGCTTTTTGCGCGATCCGTTTGTAATGAAATCGAATTATATTTCCTATGCTGCTCATGCAAGCTGGCAATGGGAGATTCGATCAGCGGTGGAACGCTCAATTCCCTATACCAAAGAATTGCTAAAAGGCTTAGTAGAGGTGACAGGGGATGAGAATGCCGACATTGCATTTGTCGCAGCAGGAACGGCATCCCAACAAGCCAAAGAGGCAAATCGCGAACTGGGCAAAATGGGCATTGCGTCGAAAGTGATTAAGTTAAAAACGATTCGACCATTTCCGCACAACGATCTTTTAGCCACACTTGCTGGCGTAAAATATGTTTTTGTGCCTGAATTTAATGTGGTTGGCTGGTTAGAAAAAGAGGTCAAGCAATCACTCTACAACAAATGTGATGCCCAAATTATTGGTGGCCCACGGGTGGCTGGGGGGATGAGTATGCCTGCTGAAGCCATTATTGCCGAAGTATTGGAAGTTGTTGGAGAATAAC
>SKYD01000193.1 GCA_007128075.1 Thiorhodovibrio sp. | reverse complement strand
CCCAGCATCCGCCCACTGAGCTGATCGGTGAGCTTAAAGGTTTGCAGATCCAAATCATGCCCGGTGCCGGTCAACAGACTTTCGACATAATCCAGCAGCGGCGGGATGACCAGATCATAGCCCCAAGCATGATACAGATCGAGCAGCGCACGGCGCAGCCGCTCGATCTCACGCGCTTGATCAGGCAGTAGCTCATCAAATCCAATTGGCAATAGCCAGTGTGCGTCGTCCATGCTCATCCTTGAGTTTAGTTGATCAGATACAACAGGCCGATACCGATGATCATGCTGATCAGACCCATGGTGCGCATCCGCTGACTGCTTTGCTGTGCCATCTCCAGCATCATGCGGCGCAGTGCGTCTGGTGCCAGAAAGGGGATGATGCCTTCGATCACAAACACCAGCGCCAGCGCGACAAAAAAATCATGCCACATCATAGGCTTTGCAATCAGCGCACCCGCAGAAAGCCATCGGCATCGGTTGCCGCCTCGCTCGGGGTCAGCCCAGGCGCCAGCGACTGATTAAAAAAGCGGAAAAATTGCGAGTCTGGTGACAAGACCAGCGTGCTTCCGGTTTCAGAGAATGAGGCGCGGTAGGCATTGAGGCTGCGATAAAAGGCGAAAAATTCTGGATCAGCCTGATAGGCACCGGCATAAATTGCTGTGGCCAGGGCATCACCCTCACCACGGGTTTCTTCGGCTTCTTTGTAGGCTTCTGCCAAAATCACCGTGCGTTGACGATCCGCATCAGCGCGAATTCGCTCTGCCCCTTCTGCACCCTTGGCACGCAGATCGGTCGCCACCCGCTCGCGTTCAGCACGCATCCGATTGTAAACTGATTCACTCACCTCGGGCGGGAGTTCGATGCGCTTGACCCGCACATCAACCACTTCGATCCCCAGATCATCGGCCTGGGCATCAATCTCTTTGGTGAGTTGCTGCATCAATTCCAGCCGATCTTCGGAAACCACTTCTTGGATGGTGCGCCGTCCAAATTCGTTGCGCAAACTGGTATTGATGCGCTCGGAGAGCAGACGAGCGGTGCGACTGCTGCTGCCGCCGGTCGAACGAAAGAATTGTCCGGGATTGTTGATACGCCATTTGGCATAGGAATCCACGATCACATCTTTTTTCTCAATGGTGAGAAAGCGTTCAGGATTAGAGTCAAGCGTTTGAATCCGTGTATCAAATATTTCGATGTTATTGATCAACGGCCACTTGACATGCAAACCTGGCGCGTAGTCAGTGCGCACAATTCTACCAAGTTGCAGCTTGATGGCAGTTTCCCATTGGTTGACCACAAAGACCGAGTTGTAGGCTAGACCAACGAGCACGATCAGAGTCATGGGAATAAAAAATAGGCGGCTATCATTCATTATCGAGGTCTCCGCTCACGCGACACATCGCGCATCCGCGAGGTGGGCAACTCCATAGGTCGGCTGGACACTGATCCGGATAAATCCCCCCCACGCGGCAGGGTGCCCGTGGCCGGGGTTGTTGCCGAGGTTGGCTGGCGCATCATCTGATCCAGTGGCAGATACATCAGGCTGTTGCCACTGGGAACATCGACAAACACCTTGTTGCTCCCCATCAACACCTCTTCGATGCTCTGGATATACAGCCGCTCACGGGTGACTTCGGGGGCTTTGAGATATTCAGTCAGCACCGAGGTAAAACGCGCAGCGTCACCTGATGCTTCAGCGACCACCTGATCACGATAGGCTTTGGCATCGGCAATCATGCGCGCTGCCTCACCACGGGCCCGCGGTAAGATGTCATTGGCATAAGCTTCGGCTTGGTTTTCTTGGCGTTCTTTGTCCTCGCGCGCCTTGATCGCATCGTCGAAGGCGGATTTAACCTGCTCTGGCGGCTTGGCCGGCTGCATGTTCACCGAGGTCACCAACAGGCCGGTTTGGTAATAATCCATTAGTGACTGTACATGCTCTTGCACCATCAATGAGATCGCGCCGCGCCCTTCAGTGAGCACAAAATCCAGCCGACTGCTGCCGATGATTTTGCGCAGCACGGTTTCGGTGGCATCGCGCAGGGTTTTGTCGGGCATCTGATCCTTAAACAGATAATGATCGGCATCGCGGATGCGCGATTGCACCGTCAGTTCGATATCGACGATATTCTCATCTTGGGTCAGGATCGAGGCCTTATGGCTAAACGAGACGATTTCATCAACATTGACTTTCTCAACCCGCTCAACTGGCCAGGGGATATGCCAATGCAGACCAGGCAAGGTCATCTCACCGACATAGGCACCAAAACGCAGCACCACGCCGCGCTCTGCTGGCTCGACCACATAAAAGCCAGTCGCTGCCCAGATCAGAATTAACAGTAAAGCAGCCAGCGTTAGCCCACGACGACTCAACGAGCCACCCGAGGAGCCGTGCGGATCATGTCCGCCACCGCCACCATTCCCAAACAAACCCCCAAAACGATCTTGCAACGCCCGCACGACCTCATCAAGATCGGGTGGTCCCTGATCGTCCTTGCGGTTCCCCCAAGGGTCTTGATTGCCGCCTCCCGGCTCATTCCAGGCCATAGTTTCTCCGCTTAACTGGAAGGTTAGTGGTGCTTGAACACGCTGACTTGTCCAACGCTCAAAAGCGTATTGTAGGTTTTAGCCTGCGCTTTCGGCAACTTGAGATTTAACCCATGGATGCTCACCCCAGTGACGGTTGAGTAATGCTGGCGAGACCATCACCTGCATCAACCAACCGCCAGCAGCGCTGGGGGTTTCTTCAAGAATTTGACCATGCGTATACAGCCAGGCGCGCAATGCGCCATCACCGGGTGCTAATTCTAAGGTATACGAAGCCATCGCGCCACGGAAATAATGCGCCAGCGCCTCAAGACAGAGCGCAATCCCCGCCCCGCTGGCAGCAGACAGCCAGACGCGACGGGCTTGACCGCTGTCATCGACATCAAGTCGCGGCGGTTGTTCATCAAGACAGTCGATCTTATTGAAAATCTCAAGCCGAGGGATGGCATCGGCACCGATCTCGGCAAGCACCTGTTCCACATCGTCGATGCGCTGCTGGCGCTCGGCTGCACTGGCATCGATGACATGCAGCAGCAAATCGGCATTGCGGGTCTCAGCCAGCGTCGAGCGAAAGGCAGCAATCAGCTCATGCGGCAGTTGGCTGATAAAGCCCACGGTGTCGGCTAAAACCACTGCTGGCGCACCGGCGGGAAGCTCTAAGCGGCGCAAGGTGGGATCTAGGGTGGCAAATAACTGATCAGCCTGCAACACCCCGGCGGCGGTCAGCCGATTAAACAAGGTCGATTTTCCAGCATTGGTATAGCCAACCAGTGCCACAGTGGGAATCTCGGCGCGATCACGGGCGCGGCGACCTTGATCGCGACGGGTTTCAATCCGCGCCAGCCGTTTGTTGAGCTGAACAATCCGCGCCCCCAGCAGCCGGCGGTCGGTTTCCAACTGGGTTTCACCGGGACCGCGTAGCCCGATGCCGCCTTTTTGGCGCTCAAGATGGGTCCAGCCGCGCACCAAGCGCGTCGAGAGATGGCGCAATTGCGCCAGCTCGACCTGCAATTTGCCCTCGAAAGAACGCGCCCGACGGGCGAAAATATCCAAAATCAGCCCACTGCGATCAATCACCCGGCATTCCAGCACCCGCTCTAAATTGCGCTCCTGCGCTGGACTGAGTGCATAATCAAACACCACCAGCTCAGCGGCTTCAGCGATCACCAATGCTCGCAGTTCATCGGCCTTGCCGGAGCCAATAAATAACCGCGAATCGGGACGCTCGCGGCTGGTGGTGAGATCGCCGACAATGCACGCTCCCGCCGCCTTGGCAAGCAGAAAAAATTCTTCTTGAGCACCCGCTTCTAGCGACCGACCAATGGCGCATTGCACCAGAATCGTTCGCTCACCCGACTGTGGGCGCTCAAACATAGACGCAGCGCGGCTGCTTAGTCGTTAACATCGGATATCTCTGGTAATTCTGAGAAATTATCGTCAGTGTATTTCACATTTCGCGCTGGAACCACAGTCGAGATTGCATGTTTGTAGATCATCTGGCTCACCGTGTTTTTAAGCAGCACCACAAACTGATCAAAGGCCTCGATCTGACCTTGCAGCTTGATTCCATTGACTAAAAAAATAGACACTGGAACATGGTCGCGCCGTAATGCATTCAAAAACGGATCTTGTAAACTTTGCCCTTTCTTGGACATAATTATTTTTCTACTCCAAATTTTGTACTTAAAAGGATGCTGAAATGACACATTATAGCCATTCGCTCTGCTTTCCAGACATTCAATTATAGGGGCAGTTCGCGATTAGAAAACATCGCCCCGAGCGCGTAAGCGCAGCAGTCGTTCGGCGCTCTGTGGATTATCCACAAGCGTTTCAGCGACCGCAATTGCGGCGGCACGGTTGTTGCACACCAACACCATGTCACAGCCTGCTGTCAGTGCTGCCTGGGCGCGGGCGGCATAATCACCGCCTTGTTCGGCGGCTGCCATGGTCAAATCATCGCTAAAAATTGCACCTTGGAATCCTAAGCGTTGACGCAAGTGGTCTTTCAGCCAATGGCTCGAAAAGCCCGCTGGCGCGGCATCGATTTGAGGATAGATCACATGGGCGGGCATGATCGCCTCCAGACCCGCCGCAATCAGCCGCGCAAATGGCACAAGATCGCTGGCGGTGAGCTGTGCTAGGTCGCGGGGATCAACAGGACAGGCGACATGTGAATCCTCGACCACGGCACCATGTCCAGGAAAATGCTTGCCACAGCCAATCATCCCCGCTCGTCGCAGTCCTTCAAGCCAGGCAATGCCGAGCGCGGCGACCTCCTCTGCTGAAGACGAAAATGCACGGTCGCCGATCACCGCGCTGACTCCATGATCCACATCTAGCACTGGCGCAAAGCTAAAATCAACATCCACAGCGCGTAGCTCACTTGCCAACAGCCAAGCACTGTTGGTGCAAGCTGCCAGTGCCGCTGCGGGCTGTTTGCGATACCAAGCGCCATAGCTGGCAGCGGGCGGCAGGCGGGTCATGCCCGTGCAAAATCGCTGCACTCGCCCGCCTTCTTGATCCACGGCAATCAGACATTCATCGCGCACACAAGCACGAATATCTGCAATGAGGGCGCGCACTTGCTCGGGATGTTGATAATTGCGGTTAAATAGAATCACCCCACCGACAGCAGGATGTGCCAATAGCTCGCGTTCTTCTGGGGATAGCTCGCACCCGTCTAAATCCAACATCAGCGGACCGATGGACATAGCAAAAATCCTTTTTTTTATAGCACCTGTCGCACCCACCGCGCAAACTGCTTCGGCTGGCGGCTTTGGATGAGCAGCGTCCCTGGGCCATGAAAACGACAGACGATGTTCTCGCCGGAGGTGAAGGCGGCGACGATGCCCGGATTGCCCAGCTCTAAGGTGTAGTGCATGGTTTGTGACCAAGCGACCAGATGGCCATTATCAACGATCTTTTGCTGGCCATGACCTAGCTCCATGCGCACAATCGCGCCAAAGGATTCGAGAAAAATCAGCCCGCGGCCTTCGGCCTTGAGGATAAAAAAGCCCTCGCGGCTAAATAGCCCCTGGGCAAGATTTTGTACCTTGGTGCTAACTTCCACAGATTCGCTACAGGCGAGAAATCCGCCGCGCTGGATCACCAGTCCGCGCTCTTGGGTGATGTCAATGGCAGCAATATCGCCCGGAAAAGCAGAGGCAAAATAGACCGAGCCCGCACCACGGCTGGCACTCAAGGTTTGCAGAAAAAAACTCTCGCCGCTGACCATCCGTGTTATTCCACCCAACAGTCCGCCGCGCACCTCGCTGCCAACATCCACCGTCGGGTGCATGGCAACCATCGCATCCGATTGGGCGCGAAGTTGGCGACCTTGGGGAAGATCGACGCACACCAATGGATACGCGCCGCGATACAGAACCTCATAGTGAAGATCGGCAACTGTTGAGTATTCGCGCTGGCTGTTGCTTGGAATCAGGTCAATATGAGCAACGGCTGGGGGGCTGCGTCTGGGAGGTGGGGGCGGTGGCGGCATGGCGGGGGGCGCAGGCGGTGGCACGGGTTCTTCTTTGATCGTCACCCCAAAATTCTGCGCCAGTGCCGCCAATCCGCCGCGAAAGCCCTGTCCCAGAGCGCGAAATTTCCATTGCTCGCGGTAGCGATAGACCTCGCCGAGAATCAATGCCGCCTCGGTCATGCCTGCAGTTGGCGGCTCAAAACGGGCGATCTCTTGCCATTGGTCATCGCACAGCAGCAGCCGGATGTGCTCAGCACGCGCAAAGGTGACACCGCCACCCAGGGTCAGCCCAATCGCAACACGGGTGATGGCGGCTGGCAACCGTTCAGGATCGATGCGCAATTGCTGATGGGCGGGCTTGGTGTGGCTTAACTCAACCCCACCACACAGCGAGCACGGCTGAT